>NZ_DATLXO010000102.1:0-64573 GCF_035575815.1 Iamia sp. | reverse complement strand
TCACCGGCGAACCTGGCGTACTGGGGCAGCCTGCTCGACGAGGGCCGGCGTTCGCCCCAGCAGATGATGCAGTTCTTCCTCGACTCCGACGAGTGCGACCAGAAGACCCAGGCCATCGCCCGCCTGTACCTGGCGTGCTTCTTGCGCCGCCCGGACAACACCGGGTTCCAGTACTGGACCGGACGGCGCCGCGGCGGCGATTCGCTCACCGCCATCGCCGACTTCTTCGCGCGAGGGAAGGAGTTCACGAACCGCTACGGCAACCTCGGGAACCGGGACTTCGTCGCTCGGGTCTACCAGAACGTGCTGGGCCGCAGTCCTGACCGCACGGGCCACGACTACTGGACCGGCCGGCTGGACAGCGGCATGTCCCGGGGCCGGGTCATGGTCCACTTCAGCGACTCGTCGGAAAATCGCGACCGCCAGCGGGTCAGCACCGACATCGTCGCCGCCTACGGCTGCATGCTCGGGCGCATGCCCAGCAGCTCCGACGTGTCGTCGTGGTCCAACCACCTGAACAACGGCGGCAACAACGCCAACATGGCCAACATCCTCCGCACCAGCGGCGAGTACCGCGATCGGGTCACCTGAGAGCTCGCGTCGCTGAGCGTTGGCGCGTCTCTCGACCGTCCCGCGATGATGCGGCCATGCCCGCCGCCGACGCCCCCGCCGCCGACCCCGACCTCGTCCACGAGGCCGTCGAGCTGCTGCGGATGGCCGGCGAGGCGACGCTGCGCTGGTTCCGCGACGATGCCCTTACCGTCGACCAGAAGGGCGACGGCACCCCCGTCACCCAGGCCGATCGCGAGGCTGAGCGCCTCATCCGCACCGAGCTGGCCGCTCGTCACCC
The DNA here is from genome assembly GCF_035575815.1 of Iamia sp. NCBI lineage: Bacteria > Bacillati > Actinomycetota > Acidimicrobiia > Acidimicrobiales > Iamiaceae > Iamia > Iamia sp. The sequence goes on along the minus strand of NZ_DATLXO010000102.1, from coordinate 63,723 downwards.
CGACGACGGCGTGCTGGGCGAGGAGGAGGCCGAGACCCCGGGCACCAGCGGGCGCCGGTGGATCCTCGACCCGATCGACGGCACCAAGGCCTTCACCCGCGGCGTCCCGCTCTACAGCAACCTCCTCGCCGTGGAGGACGCCCACGGCATCGCCGTCGGCGTCATCAACATCCCCGCCCTGGGTGAGACGGTGTGGGCCGGACGGGGCCGGGGCTGCTTCGCCAACGGCGTGCCCGCCCACGTCAGCACCACCTCCGAGCTGAGCCGAGCCTACGTCAGCACCAGCGGCCTCGGCCCGTGGTCCGACGCCGCAATCCTGGCCCTGCACCACTCGGGGGCGTCGATGCGCACCTGGGGGGACGGCTACGGCTACGTGCTGGTGGCCACCGGCCGCATCGACGCCATGGTCGATCCCACGGCCGAGCTCTACGACGTGGCCCCCATGCCCGTGATCCTGGCCGAGGCCGGCGGCCGCTTCAGCTCGCTCGACGACGAGGACGACCCCGGCCGGGGCAGCGGCCTCGCTTCCAACGGCGTGCTCCACGCCGACCTGCTGGCCGTCCTCGGCGGGCCGGCCGCGTCCGCCGAACCCCGTTGACCGGTCGCGTCCACGCATCGTCGGCGCCGGCGCGGATGTCACCCCGACCGGACGCCGCCGTCGCCCAGCGGGGCGCGAGCCCTCCTGGCGCCCCCACGCCCCCCTCGTGGTGATCCTTCCCGCCCTCGCCCTCGTCGCCGGGGTCACCGTGGTGGTGCAGCGTGGACGGGTCCTGCGCGCCGTGGCGGCCGCAGCGGTGGTCGTGGCCTCAGGGGCCCTCACCCCACTGCCGCCCGGGGAGGCCGCGGCCGACTCCGACCGGCCCGGCACCTCATGACCCCTCCGGGCCGGGCTCTCCTCACATCAGTGCTCATCGGTCGCCCTCGTCCGCCGATGGAGCGAGACGATGTCAGACGGAGAGAACGCCTGGGTGCATGCGCTGGTCGATGTGTTGCAACGAGAGCGGGAGCTGCTCGAGCGGCTCCGGTTCCGCTTCGTTGGCCTGGAGCTGATGCTGGCGGCCCGTGAGGTCCGCTTCCTCGCCTGGGCCGCCCAGGACCTCAACCGGGCCCGGATCAAGGTGCGCGAGGCCGACCTGGTCCGGGCCGCCGAGGTCGGCGCCGTGGGCCTGAAGTGCGCGCGGGGTGGGGTGGCGTCACTGCGGGAGGTCGCGGCGGTGGCGTCGCCCCCGTGGTCCGGCATCCTGCGGGACCACCACGACAGCCTCTGTGGCGTAGTCGCCGAGATCGAGCTGCACGGCCACGGCATCGCCCAGCGCTGTCGCGATGGCCTGGCCGAGCTGGCCCACACCGGCACCCTCGAGCTGGCGGCAGCCACGTCCGCTCTCGTCGGCTCCGACCCCGCCGTCGAGAGCGATCTCGGCGGCGACGTCTCGCGGCGGCGAGCGCTCTCGGCTCCCGACCAGCACCGGGCCCCGGGCCAGGCCGAGGACCTCGACCCCATCAGCATCGAGTGCCTGCTCTCCGACGTGTCGGCCTCGGCCAGCCGCCTCCGCATCCCCGCGCTGCTCGCCTTCCTCCGCTGACTCCGTTCTGGAGCACGAGCTGGTCGCACCCACGACCACGACGTGCCCCAGCTCCGAGGACGACTCGATCTGGAGCACGAGCTGGTCGCACCCACGACCACGACGTGCCCCAGTTCGTTCGATCCCCGGGAGGGGGATCAGTGCAGGGCGACCGCCGAGAGGCGGTCGGGCCAGTCGCTCGCCCCGGCGATGGCGGTGGCGTAGCCGGCCTTGCGACGGGCGACGCGCCCGGCGGGCTCGTCGGCCGACGCCGGCTCGTACTGGGCCCCGATGCCGTCGCGCAACATGGCGAGGGCCTCGGAGCGGAGCTGGGAGATGCGGGACTCGGTCACGCCGAGCAGCTGGGCCAGGTCCTGGGACTTCTTGCCCTCGAGGAAGTAGCCCACGATCACCAGCCGGTGGCGCTCGGGCAGGAGGTGGACCGCGTCACGGAGGTACGAGTGCAGCTCGCGGGACTCGAGCTCCTCGGAGGGCTCCTTCGTGTGATCATCGGCGAGCACGTCGACGAGGGTGAGCTCCTCGTGTTCGTCGGCCACCTCGTACTCGAGGGCCAGGACGACCGAGCGGAACATGCGGTCCTGGAGGCGGCGCAGCTCGTCGGGCTCCATCCCGAGGGCGTCGGCCTTCTCGCCCGCGGTCGGCACCCGCCCGAGCTTGGTGGCGAGGCGCTGCTCGACCTGCTCGAGCTTGCGGGCGAGGGTGCGCACCGAGCGCGGCGCCCAGTCGGCGGCCCGCACCGCGTCGAGGATCGCGCCACGGATGCGCTGGGCGGCGAAGCGGTCGAAGGGCATCCCCCGGGAGGCGTCGTAGCGACGCGCCGCCTCGACGAGACCGAGGGCGCCGGCGGTCGCCAGCTCGTCTCGGTCGACGTGGCGGGGGAAGTGCACCGCCACCTGGAACACGACGTGGCGCACCAGTGGCAGGTTGTCTTCGATCAGCTTGTGGACGTGCGCTTCATCCGTCGTGGGCATGGCCTCTCCAACTTCTCGTCGTCTCATCCCGGACCCCCAGTCGGTCTCCCCCTGCTGCGCCGTGAGGACGGCGGCCGCCAAATGAGCCGAACGGCCCATCTGCCTCGACGGGACCCTTACCTCTTACTCACCCTATGTGGTCGATGAACCACCCACAAGGGCCGTACGTCTCATCCTCGCTCGAGCCTCAGCCGGTGAACACGGCCGCCTTGACGCCGCGCTCGGCCAGCTCAGCCAGCAGGTCACGAGCCTGCGTGGTGGCAGCCAGCCCGCTGGCACCCGGCGCGATGCCCAGATCGCCGCGCACCGCAGCCACGGCCGCGACCGCCGCGACGGCGCCGGCGGCGACCCCCGGTCGGTCGTACGCTCCGTACACCAGGGTCTCGTACGCGCTGGCCCGCCGGCCCCGGACCTCGGCTCGGGCCGCCCCGACGGTCCCCTCGGGGTGGGGCCGCCGCAGCATCGGCAAGCGAGCCGTGAGCCGGTCGCGCCGGGTGGCCGCCACCCGGGCCGTGACCCGCTCGAGGTCGCCCAGGGCGTTGACGAGAAGCAGGGCGTCGGGGAGGCCGGCGCGGTAGCAGTCAGCGGGACCGACCGGGTCCGGGAACCAGCACAGCTCACGACCCGACCCCGAGCTGCGACGCTGCCACCCGCCGTCGCGCCAGTCGATCGCGGTGCCGGTGAGAGCCCGGTGGTGCTGCTGGGCGCACGTCGGGCCCCCGGTGCCGAGCCGGGCGACGTGGACCTCGGTCACCACGTCGAGGGAGTCGGCCGCGTGGCGCGCCAGCAGGCACGTCAGCCCGGGGGCGAAGGCCGCCCCCACCACCAGCACGACGCCGCGCGCCTGGGCGACGGGGCCGAGGTCGAGCAGGGCCTCGACGTCGCTCACCGCGTCGGAGGTCGACACGACGTGGGTGCCCCGCTCGATCAGGGGCAGCGCAGCGCTCGCGTGCTCGCCGTCGGGGAGGGCCAGGACGACCACCTCCGCGTCGGGAGGGGCCGTGACGGTCAGCGGCTCTGCAGTGGCGATGTCGCCGAGCGACGCCGCCACGTCCGAGAGGCGGTCGGGCCGGGAGTCGCGCAGGAGGACCTCGTCGACGCCGGGGGTGGAGGCCAGCTGGCGCGCGGCGCGAGACCCGACGGCGCCGAGACCGATGACGGCGGCCCGCATCAGCGCAGGTCAGGTCCGGAGAGCTCGCGCCAGCCCCCGGTTTGGGGCGGCGTTCCCCCCGAGCCGCGCAGCCGCACGAAGGCGGCGGCCAGGCCGGCGAGCCCGAGGGCGACGAGCGCTCGGCGGAGAAGGGTCACGGGGGGCTCCCACGATGTCGGGGGAGCGACCCTGCTGGCCGTTCCCGGAGTTCCTCGCGACCATGGCGGCGCCGACGACGGCGATGCCCACCGATGGCCCCGAGGGTGCGCCAACTGCTTCGTGGGGCTAGCTGGAATCGAACCAGCGACCTCACCCTTATCAGGGGTGCGCTCTAACCGACTGAGCTATAGCCCCGGGCCGGACGACACTACCGGCCGCCCTCGGACCGTCGCCACCCACATGCTCGGGCAGGTCCCGGGTCCGACCCGACGCTCAGGACCTCGGGCCCGGCCTCGGCGGCGCCGTCGGGGGAAAGACCGGTGGGGCCGAGGGCGCCGGCGCCCCTCGAGGCGGACCCGCCGGTCCGTCGTCGTCGTCGTCCTCGTCGTCGTCGTCGTCGTTGATGATCTCTTCGATGACGATGAAGCGGATGCCTCCGGTGATCTCGCTGATGAGGTTGACCAAGGCGGTGGCGAGGACGGCGAAGACGGTGAAGGCGAGGGCGGCGACGGCCCCGAGGAAGGCGACCTGCCGGAACATGCGTTCACCTTCGAACCGGAAGTCCTCGAAGCCGGCGTCGCGGAGGAAGCCCTCGAGGTCGTCGATCAGGCCGGTGGTGTTGGCCAGCCCCCACAGCACGGCGATCGACCCCAGGGCCACTCCCAGCATCACCGTGTTGAACACCAGGCTGACCTTCAGCACCGACCAGAGCTCGATGCGCCGGACGACCCGCTTGACCCGACGGCCGCGACGACGGGGACGGCCCCGACCGATGACCCTGAACGCCGGGGTGCTGACGGCATCGGCGAGGGCGTCGGCCCGCTGGGCGCCGCGCGCGCCGCGTCGCGACCGGGCGCGGCCGATCAACGGTTGGCGGGACCGGGCGGTGGGAGGGCTCGAAGGGCCTTCCACCGGTCGGTCGACGGCGGCGCCTAACCCGGACTCGACGGACACGGAGGCGAAGTGTACGAGGTGGGGGCCCCCTCCCGGCCCTCGGGGTCACACCACGTGCCCTCGCGCCGGGCGCGGGCCGACTCCGACGCCCGCCCGACGCGCACGGTGACGACCACATCGAGGCCCTCGAGCGCGAAGGACTCGAGGTGTCCTCCGTTGGCCACGGCCAGGCGCACCGCCGCCTCGCGACCGTCGGCCGCCGCGGCCAGCGCGGCGGCATCGGCCGCGGTCCGGGCCCGAGCGGCGTCGACCACCAGTCCGCCGTAGGTGGCGAGGGCGAGCACCACGGTTGCGGCCAGCGCCACCGCCACACCCACCAGGGGGGTGGCCTGGCCTCCCTCCGCGCTCAGGCCGCGCCGTTCCGGGACGACGGCGACCAAGGGGCGGGTGCGGCGGGCACGCAGCGGGGCGGGCGGGTTGGCCATGGGGGGCCTCCAGGGTGGGCTGTGGCTCGTCGGCCCGACGTGGGCGATCCGACCCCGGAGGTCGTGGAGGCGGCCGGCCCGCGCGGGGCCGGCCGGGGCGCTAGCCCACGACCTCTTCGGTGCCGAGCACCGGTGCGACCGCAGCCACGGTCTGCTTGGCGTCGAGGTTCATCACCCGCACCCCGGTGGCGTCGCGCCCCTGCGAGGAGATGTTGCGGACACCCATGCGGATGACCACCCCCCCGGACGCGATCACGAAGATCTCGTCGTCGATGGCCACCATGAACGAAGCCACCACGTGGCCCTTCTTGGCCGTGAGCCGGATTCCCCGCACGCCCTGGCCCCCCCGTCCCTGGGTGTTGAACCGGTCGAGCTGGGTGCGCTTGCCGTACCCCGCGTCGGTGACGATCAGGATGGCGGTGTCGTCGCGGGCGACATCGCAGGACACGACCTCGTCACCCTCCTTCATGCGCATGCCGCGCACCCCGGCGGTCGAGCGCCCCATGGGCCGGACGTCGTCCTGGGTGAAGCGGATGGTCATGCCGCTGCGGCTGACCATGAAGATCTGGTCGTCGTCGTTGAGTGGGATGACCTTGACCAGCTCGTCGCCCTCGCGCAGGTTGATGGCCTTGAGCCCGGCCCGCAGCGACGAGTCGTACTCGGTGAAGCGGGTCTTCTTCACCTGGCCCTTGCGGGTGGCGAAGAACAGGTACTGGTTCGACTCGTAGTCGCGCGTGTCGATGATGGCCTGGATCTTCTCGTCGGGTTGCAACGGCAACAGGTTGACGATGGCGGTGCCGCGCGCCGTGCGCTCCTTCATCGGGATCTCGTGGGCCTTCAAGCGGTACACGCGCCCGAGGTTCGAGAAGAAGAGCAGGTAGGCGTGGGCGGTGGTGCTCACGATGTGGGCGATGTAGTCCTCGTCGCGGAGGTTCGCCCCCGACACGCCGCGCCCGCCGCGACCCTGGCTCCGGAAGGCATCGAACGACACCGTCTTCACGTAGCCCTTGGCCGACATCGTGACGATGAGGTCCTCGTCGTCGATGAGGTCCTCGAGGTTCATCTCGCCCGGGTCGAAGGTGACCTTCGATCGGCGCGGGTTGACGTGCTTGGCGCGGATCTCGGCCAGCTCGGACTTGATGACGTCGAAGAGCACCCGTTCGTCGCCGAGGATCGCCTCCAGCTCGGCGATGCGGCGCTGGAGCTCCTCCATCTCGGCCTCCAGCTCAGCCCGGCCCAGGCGGGTCAGGCGGTGGAGCTGCATGGTGAGGATGTACTCGGCCTGCACCTCGCTGAAGGAGAACGGCTCGGCCTGGAGGGCCACGTTGGCGGCGGCCTTGTCGTCCGACGCTCGGATGGTGGCGATGATCTCGTCGATGAGGGCGAGGGCGCGCAGCAGGCCTTCGACGATGTGGGCGCGGTCGCGCGCCTTGCGGAGCCGGTACTCCGAACGCCGGGTGATGACATCGACCTGGTGGCGGACGTAGTGGTGCAGCGCGTCGCGGAGGCTGAGGGTGCGGGGCACGCCGTCGACGAGGGCCACGGTGTTGACGCCGAACGAGGTCTGCAGAGGTGTGCGCTTGTAGAGGTTGTTGAGCACGATGAGCGCCGGCGCGTCACGCTTGAGGGTGACCACGATGCGGGTCTCGCCGCCCGAGGACTCGTCGTTGGCGTCGGAGATGCCCTCGATCTCCCTCAACGCCACCAGCTCGCTGATCTTGGCCAGCACGTTGCGGGGGCCGACCTGGTACGGCAGCTCGGTGATGACGATCTTGTCGCCGCCGCGCGCCGACTCCTCGATCTCGGCCACCGCCCGCATGCGGATGGAGCCGCGGCCGGTGAGCTGGGCTTCGATGATGCCCGAGCGCCCCAGGATGAGGGCGCCGGTCGGGAAGTCGGGGCCCTTGACGATCTGGGTGTTGACCAGGTCCTCGGCGGTGGCGTCGGGGTTGTCGATCAGGTAGGTCGTGGCGTCGATGATCTCGCCCAGGTTGTGGGGCGGGATGTTGGTGGCCATGCCCACCGCGATGCCCTGGTTGCCGTTCACCAGCAGGTTGGGGAAGCGGCTGGGCAGCACCGTCGGCTCGCTGAACTCACCGGAGTAGTTGTCGGCGAAGTCGACGGTGTCCTCGTCGATGTCGGCCAGCATGGCCAGGGCCAGGGGGGCAAGGCGGCACTCGGTGTAGCGCGCCGCCGCCGGGCCGTCATCGGGTGAGCCGAAGTTGCCGTGGCCGGCCACGAGCGGGTGACGCAACGAGTGCGGCTGGGCCATGCGGACCAGGGCGTCGTAGATCGAGCCGTCGCCGTGGGGGTGGTACTTGCCCATCACCTCGCCGGTGACGCGGGCGCACTTCATGAAGGGCCGGTCGGGGCGGGCCCCGACGTCGTACATCCCCCAGAGGATCCGCCGGTGCACCGGTTTGAGCCCATCGCGGACATCGGGCAGGGCCCGCGAGACGATGACCGACATGGAGTAGTCGAGGAACGACCGCTCCATCTCCTCCTCGATCTCGATGGGCTCGATCAGGCCGTGGGCGGTGCGGGTGCCGTCGGTGGGCAGGCCGGGGAGGCCGCCGTCGTCGGGGGGGAGCTCGTCGTCAGCCATGGTGAGGTCGCCTCGTCAGGTCGGGGTCAGGGTGCGCGGCTCCTCAGATGTCGAGGAAGCGCACGTCCTTGGCGTTGGTCTGGATGAAGGTCTTGCGAGCGTCGACGTCGTCGCCCATGAGGGTGGACACCACCGCATCGGCGTTGGCCGCCTGCTCGACGGTGACCTGCAGGAGGGTGCGCGAGGCGGAGTCCATGGTGGTGGCCTTGAGCTCCTGCCAGTCCATCTCGCCCAGGCCCTTCAGCCGGGCGAACTCCTTCTTGTGCCCAGGGTTGGCGGCAACGAAGGCGTCCTTGGCCGCCTCGTCCTTCAGGTACGCCTTCTCCTTGCCCACGACCGTCGAGTACAGCGGGGGCTGGGCGATGTAGACGTGGTTCTGCTCGACCAGGTCCTTCATGTGGCGGAAGAAGAAGGTGAGCAGCAGGGTGCGGATGTGGCTGCCGTCGACATCGGCGTCGCACAGCAGGATGACCCGGTCGTAGCGGGACCTGGTGACGTCGAACTCCTCGGCGAAGCCGGCGCCGATGGCGGCGATGAGGGCCTGGATCTCGTTGTTCTTGAGCATCTTGTCGAGGCGGGCCCGCTCGACGTTGAGGATCTTGCCGCGGATCGGGAGGATGGCCTGGACCCGCGGGTCGCGGGCACTGGTGGCCGAGCCGCCGGCGGAGTCACCCTCGACGATGAACAGCTCGCACTCGTCGCGGTTGCGGCTCGAGCAGTCACGGAGCTTGTCGGGCATGCCGGCGCCGTCGAGGGCCGACTTGCGGCGGGTGGCGTCGCGGGCCTGGCGCGCCGCGGCGCGGGCCCGCTGGGCGTTGACGGCCTTCTTGACGATCTTGTTGGCCTCGGTCGGGTGCTCCTCGAACCAATCGGCCATCTTCTCGTTGGTGGCCCGCTGCACCAGCGTCTTGATCTCGGGGTTGCCCAGCTTGGCCTTGGTCTGACCTTCGAACTGCGGGTCGCGGAGGCGCACCGAGATGATGCCGGTGAGACCCTCGCGGACGTCCTCGCCGCCCAGGTTCAGGTCCTTCTCCTTGAGGTGGCCCTTGGCCCGGGCGTACTTGTTCAGCACCGTGGTGAGGGCAGCCCGGAAGCCCTCCTCGTGGGTACCGCCCTCGATGGTGGCGATGCCGTTGGCGAAGCTGTGCAGTCCGTCGGTCTGGTAACCCTCGTTCCACTGGAACGCCAGCTCGACCTCGTGGGTGTCCTCGTTCTGCTCGAAGTAGCCGACCCGTGTGAAGAGCGGGGTCTTGGTGGCGTTGACGTGCTTGACGAAGTCGATGATGCCGCCGGCGTACTGGTAGATGACCGGCTCCGGGTCGTGGCCCTCGCGGTGATCGGTGAAGCGGATCTCGAGCGCCTTGTTGAGGAAGGCCATCATCTGGAAGCGCTCGAGCATCGTGCGGGCCACGAACTCGGTGGCCTCGAAGACGCCTTCGTCGGGCCAGAACGTGACGGTGGTGCCGGTGCGGCCCCGAGGGGCGTGACCGACGACGGTGAGCTTGGTCTTCTTGGCCCCACCGTCGGCGAACTCGATCTCATGGCGCTGGCCGCTGCGGTCGACCTGCACGATCACCCGACTGGAGAGGGCGTTGACGACCGACACGCCCACCCCGTGGAGGCCGCCGGACACCTTGTAGCCATCGCCACCGAACTTTCCGCCGCCCCCGAGCTTGGTCAGGGCGATCTCGACGCCGGTCAGCTTGAACTCCGGGTGCACGTCGGTGGGGATGCCGCGCCCGTTGTCGACCACGCGACACCCGCCGTCAGCCAGGAGCGTGACGTCGATCAGGTCGCAGTGGCCGGCCATGGCCTCGTCGACGGAGTTGTCGACGACCTCCCACACCAGGTGGTGCAGACCGGAGATGCCGGTGCCCCCGATGTACATCCCGGGCCGCTTGCGGACGTGCGCGAGGCCCTCGAGGATCGTCATGGAGCTGGCGGAGTAAGCAGCGGTGGTCTGCGACACGGGCGCGACCTCTCAGTGAGGGGTGGAGAGCGGGGTGCTCACGAGGGGGGAAGAGAGCCCGGAGGGCCTGTCGGTGGTCCGCTCCGCCCGGGCCCGCGTGGTGGCGGAACCCTTGCGGAAACAGGCGATCACGATGGTGGAGAGCCTACCAGGAGGGTGCGACGCCGAGGTGCATCTGAGCTCCCCGGCGCCGGTCGGCGAGGGGCCGCTCGCACTGCTGTGGCGAGGCTCAAGGCGCCGCGTGGCGGGCCACGAGCGAGGTCACGACCCCGGCCCCGAGCAACGGGATCAGGCCCTCGACCACCGTTGCTTCGAGCCAGCGGGCCTGGCCGGTCCACACCGGGTCGACCGCGCTGACGACGAGGGTGCCGTCCCGTATGGCGACCGGGCGCAGGGCCTCCGCCGCGACCGGCCCCACCAGGTCGGGCCAGGCCCGGTCGACGACCTCCATCGTCGATGCCGGCGGGGAGCCCAGCCCGGCCAGCACCCGGTCGAGGGTCTCACCCAGGCGGCTGGGACGTGGCGCGCGACCGTCCCCGGTCGTCAGCGGCTCATACGGCACAGAGCCAGTCTCGCGGATCGCCGTTCGGGTCATCGGCCCCGACCGGCGCCCTCGGCGTTCGCGGATCATGTCACCGGCCCGATCTCGCCGGCGGCGACGCGCAGGAGCACCTCGGGCGCGGTTCCGGGAGGCAGGCCCGTCGCCGTCGTGATGACCGTCTGACCCGGTGGGAGATGGGTCAGGAGGGCCGCCGAGCGTCCGGGGTCGAGCTCGGAGAAGACGTCATCGAGCAGCAGCAGCGGCGGGGTGTCGAGCACCGAGGCGAGGAGCCGGGCGGCGGCGAGCCGGAGGGCCAGGGCGATGCTGCGCTGCTCGCCCTGGGAGGCGTGGGTGCGGGCCGGCAGGCCGGCGAGGGCGAGGGACAGCTCGTCGCGGTGGGGGCCCACGAGGCTGACACCCCGACGCAGCTCGTCGTCCCGGGCCTCGTGCAGCGCAGCCAGCAAGCCCCCGTCGCGCCACGGCGGGGCGTAGGTGAGCGCGACCTCGCCGCCACCGGCCAGGTCCGCGTACGCGGTGGTCACCACCGGGCCCAGGTCGTGCACCGCCGCGGCGCGCGCGTCGGCGAGGGCCTCCCCCGTGCTCGCCAGGCGGGCGTCCCAGACGTCGAGGGTCGCCTCGACCTCGGGCGTCAGCCGCCCCCTCGCCTGCTTGAGCAGGGCCGAGCGTTGGCGGAGGATCCGCTCGAGGTCCGAGCGCACCGCGTCGAGGCGGGGATCGAGGGCCACCAGAAGATCGTCGAGGAAGCGCCGCCGCTCCGCCGGTGCCCCCTTCACCAGCTCCAGGTCGTCAGGGGCGAACACGACGGCTCGGAGCGAGTCGAGCCCGTCGCGCGCCCGTCGTACCGGCTGACGGTTGAGCAACGTGCGGCTGCGGCCCCCCGGCGTAATCTCACACTCGATCAGCAGCGAGCGCTCCGCTCGGCGTCCCTCGCCCCGCACCACCGCCCGCTCGGCCCCGACCCTGACGAGGGCTTCGGTGGGTGCGGCGCGAAACGACCGCAGCCCTCCCAGCCAGCCGATGGCCTCGAGCAGGTTGCTCTTGCCCTGCCCGTTGGCGCCGATGACGGCGGTGAGCCCTGGTGCGAGCGCCACCTCGGCCGTCACGTAGCTGCGGAAGTCCGTGAGCCAGACGCGGTCCAGCTGCATCAGGGCCGCTGCCCCTGGTCGGGGGCGAGGAGCGCCGGCCTCAGATCCGCACCGGCATCAACAGGTACAGGAAGTCGCCGCGGTCGACCGAGCGCAGGACGGCCGGCTTGTTGGCGTCGGTGGTCTCGAGGGTGATCTCCTCGCCTGGGGCGACCTCGATCCCGTCGAGCAGGTAGTCGGGGTTGAAGCCCACCGTGAGCTCGGTGCCGTCGAAGGTCGCGTCGACGGACTCGCGGGCCTGGCCGATGTCCTGGGTGACAGCGTCGAGCTCGAGGCCCTCCGCGCTCATGGTGAGCCGGACGGGCGTGGCCTCGCGAGCCATCAGGCGCACGCGGCGCACAGCGTCGCCCAGCGCCTCGCGCGACACGACCATGCGGTTCGGGTAGGTCGACGGGATGAGACCCCGGTAGTTCGGGAACTCGCCCTCGATCAAGCGGGTGGTCACCCGGGTCGAGCCGACCTCGAAGGTGGCCTCGCGCTCACCGAGGCGCAGGGTGACCTCGCCGTCACCCAGGGCGCGGACCAGCTCACGGAGCGCCCGGGACGGCACCAGGACGGTCTGGCCCTCATCGAGCACGGCACTGCCCTCGAGGTCGCGGACCGCCAGGCGGTAGGAGTCGGTGGCCACCAGGCGCAGGCCGTTGCCCTCGGCGGCCATGAGCACACCGGTGAGGATCGGGCGGGCGTCGTCGGAGCTCGCCGCCGGGACCACCTGCGACAGGGCAGAGGAGAGGTCACCGGCGTCGAGGGTGACGGCGTTCTCGGCCGGGCTGGCCAGGCGGGGGAACTCATCGGCGGGCAGGAGGCGGATCGACGAGGCGAAGCGCCCGGAGGTGATCTGGGCCTCGTCGTCCTCGACGACGATCTCCACGCGGCCAGAGTCGAGGGACCGCACCACGTCCGAGGCGATCTTGGCCGGCACCACCGCGACACCGTTCGACTCGCCGGCGACCGTGGTGGTGACCGAGATGGTCAGGTCGAGGTCGCTGCCGGTGAGCCGGAGGGTGTCGCCCTCGAGCTCGAGGCGGACACCCGAGAGGACGGGCAGCGCCCCACCCCGGTTGGCCACGGCGCGACCCGCGGTGCCCAGGGCCTCGACCAGGTCGTCACGTTCGCAACGGAACTTCACCGTCGTGGCTCCCTTTCTTTGAGGAGTGTGCAGTCACTGCGGAGAGCAGTCGTTGTGGGGGCCGGGGGCCCCATGGGGCAAGGTGCACTCTCCCACAACACAGCTGTCGCTCAGGTCGTCGTCGTAGGGGTGCCTGTGGATCGTGGACAACCTGGCGATCCCGCTGGTCAGAGTGGGTTCGGGTCGTCCACAGCCGTCCCCAGCGTTCCACAGGGGGGCGGGCATCAGCGCGGATGGCCCCGACCGCGTCCACCGGGCGGCCACCTTCTCCACGGCGGTGTCCACCATCGATCGGCGCCCGGCCCCCACCGTCTTCCACTGCTGTTCCACAGAACGAGCGCGCGGGCGTCCGCGGCCCGAGGTCACGAGGCGCCCTTCTTCAGCTCCTGGACGATGGCTTGCACCTGGTGGAAGATCGCCTTGCGCTCGCCCATGAGGGCCTCGATCTTGCTCACCGCGTGCATCACCGTGGTGTGGTCGCGCCCGCCGAAGTCACGGGCGATGGCCGGGTAGCTCAGGTCGGTGAGCTCGCGGATCACGTACATGGCCACCTGGCGGGCGATCACCAGCGGCCGGCGCCGGCTCTTGCCGGTGATCTCCTCGACGCTGAACCCGTAGCGCTGGGAGACCTTCTCGAGGATCATCGCCGGACTGACCGAGCGGCTCTGGCTGTCGCCGAGGATGTCGGAGAGGATCTGCTCGGCCAGGCTCACCCCCAGCTCGCGCTGGTACAGAGAGGCGTAGGCCGACACCCGGGTCAGCGCGCCCTCGAGCTCGCGAATGTTGTCGGTGATGTTGGTGGCGATGAAGTCGAGGACGTCGTCAGGCACCGGGATCGGGGTCCGCTCGGCCTTCTTGCGCAGGATGGCGAGGCGGGTCTCGATGTCCGGCGGTTGGATGTCGGTGATCAGTCCCATCTTGAACCGGCTCCGCAGGCGGTGCTCCAGGGTCGCGATGGAGTCGGGCGAACGATCCGAGGTGAGCACGATCTGGCTGCGGCGCGCGTGCAGCTCGTTGAAGGTGTGGAAGAACTCCTCCTGGAACCGCTCAGCGCCCTCGATGAACTGGATGTCGTCGACCAGCAGCACGTCGAGCTCGCGGTAGCGGCGCTTGAAGTCGGTCATCGTCTTGAGGCGGATGCACTCGATGAAGTCGTTCAGGAAGCTCTCGGTCGAGACGTACCGGACCACCTTCCCCGGGTAGTTCTCTGCCATGTAGGTGCGCATGGACTGCAGGAGGTGGGTCTTGCCCAACCCGGCGTCGCCGTAGATGAACAGGGGGTTGTAGGCCCGCCCCGGGGTCTCGGCCACGGCCATCGACGCCGCGAAGGCGAAGCGGTTGGACTGGCCGATCACGAAGTCGTCGAAGGTGTAGAGGGCGTCGACCGATCCCGCCGCCGGGGGGCGCAGGGAATCGAAGCTGTCGTGACGGGGTGGCGCCGGGGCCCCAGGGTCACTCCCGCCGTCGAACGCTACCTCGCTGGTCCGGACCGGTGGAGCGGCGTCGATGGCTGCGCCCGGCGCGACGCCATCCGCGCTCCGCGGGAGATCAGAGCCCGGACGGGTCTCCGGCGCGGCGTGCACCTCCACGACGAGCTCGAGGGCCTCGCCCTGGACGGCCTCGATGGCTTCGTCGACCAGGGAGCGGTACCGGCCGTGGATCCGGTCGGCCACGACGCCGCTCGGGACCGCGACGACCAGGCGCCGGTCGTCGATCGACACGGCCCGGATGCCCTGGAACGTGGACTTCCAGACCCCGTCGGTCACCTGCTCGCGCAGGAGGTCGCAGCACGTGCCCCAGAGCAGGTCGGCGTCACCCACGGCTCGGGTGTCTCACTTTCTCCTCGTCCACACAGGGATCCACATCTGTGGACAACGACGGAGGAGACCACCAGAGGCGGTGGGTCGTCGTCTCCCGAACCGGGGCTGACAAGGGAGGCCCAGGTTGCGAGTTGAGGACCGTACCACCGAGGTCCGAGGAGGGCGCAAGGGCCACGCGAGTGGGATCCCCGCCCGGCCTGGACCGCCCTCTCCCGCAACCCCGTGTTGCCCATGGGAGGAGGCGGCACCTACCGTGGCGACCTGGTCCCGGTCTCACGGGGCTCCCGCGCCTGCCCCCTGTCTGGTCGGCGCCGAGGCCCCGGCTTCGGTGGCTTGGAGATCGGTACGGGATCCCCCGCCTCCGGCGGTGGGGTCCGGGGCGAGGAGGCCGCGGTGTCCGAGGAGGAGAGCAGTGAAGCGCACCTACCAGCCCAACGTCCGTCGTCGCTCCAAGCGCCACGGGTTCCGGAAGCGGATGTCGACCAAGGCCGGGCGCGCCGTGCTGCGCAACCGCCGCCACAAGGGCCGCGCTCGCCTGTCAGCTTGATCGCGCCACTTCGTGATCGCCGCACCCTGTCCACCGTCCGCGAGCAGGGACGACGGGGCCGGTCCGGTCCCGTGACCGTTCGCCACGTCGGATCTGGCGAGGGAGATCGTTGCGTCGTCGCGTTCGCGATCGGGCGCCGCACCGGCACCGCCGTGGTGCGCAACCGCATCCGCCGCCGGCTCCGGGCCGCTCTCGGCGAGCTCCTCGCGGCGGGTGCCGTGCCCGCCGGGGCCATGGTGATCAGCGCCGGGGCCCCCGTCGCCCGGGCGCCGTTCCCGGCGGTGCGTCGCGACCTCGAGCGGGCGCTCGTGCGGGCCTCGACCCCTCGCCCGGCAGGAGCCTGAGACCCATGAACGCCTCGTCCACCCCCGGGGTCGGCGCCCGCCTCCTGGGCGGCGGCCTGCGCTCCTACCAAGGTCTTCGCGCCGGGCGTCCCTCGCCGTGCCGGTTTGAGCCCTCCTGCAGCAGCTACGCCATCGAGGCCGTTGCGACCCACGGCGCGGGTCGCGGTGCCTGGCTTGCAGTCCGGCGGCTGTGCCGCTGCCACCCCTTCGGAGGGCACGGGTGGGACCCTGTCCCCGATGTCTCTCGTCCTGCTGATCGGATCGCCTGATGGACTTCCTCTTCGACGCCATCGCCACCGTCCTGGCGTACCTCTATGACCTGACCTCGTCCTTCGGCGGGGCCATCATGCTCCTCACCCTCGCGGTGATGGTCGTGGTCACGCCGCTGACGCTCAAGAGCACCCGCTCGATGATCGCCATGCAGCAGCTGCAGCCCGAGCTGCGCAAGCTGCAAGCGAAGCACAAAGACGACCGCCAGAAGCTCAACGAAGAGATGATGGCGTTCTACAAGGAGCACAACATCAACCCGCTCGGTGGCTGCCTGCCGCTCGTGGTGCAGATGCCGGTGTTCATCGTGCTCTACCGCGTGTTGATCGGCTTGGTGAAGCTCCCGGGCTACGGCAGCGACATGGGCCGCGCTGCGGGCCTCTTCGCCCGCAACCCCGACGGTGGCGGCACCTACAGCGGCTTCGGCACCTTCGACCCCGGCTACCTCGACCACGAGACAGGCCTCTACCAGGCGCTCGACGATGTCCGCGAGATGCAGTCCTTCGGGCTCGACCTGGCCGACACCTTCACCAACAAGTTCTCCGAGGGCCTCGTCGACGCCCTCCCCTACCTGGTCCTCGTGTTGCTCATCGGGATCACGGCCTGGTACCAGCAGCGTCAGATCCAGGCCCGCAACGCCGGCAACCAGCCCCAGATCAACTCGCAGCAGCAGATGCTGATGAAGGTTATGCCCTTCTTCCTGCCGATCTTCTCCCTCACCCTGCCCGCCGGCATCGTGTTGTACTTCCTGGTCTCGAACCTCTACCGCATCGGCCAACAGGCGTTCATCACCCACACCATGTACAGCGAGAAGGCCCAGGCCGATCGCGAGGCGAAGGTCGGTGCCAAGGGACGCGACGGTGCCATCGACACCACCGCTGACAAAGTGTCAAGGAAGGACACGGTGCCGACCGGCAGCCGGAGCCTCCTCGGTGGCCTCATCCAGCTGCCGTCGAAGGCCGGGACCGAGACCCCGAGGAGCAACGGCGCTGCGAAGGGCTCGGCCCCTGCGACATCGGGATCGAAGCCCTCATCCAAACCGAGCTCGCCCTCGCGGTCGGGCTCCACGACCAAGACGGGGACCAAGGCCCCTGCCCGCAAGGCGCCGGCCCGACCGGCCGCGCCTGCGAACCAGAACCGCTCCAAGAAGAAGAAGAAGAGGACGTGAACACGGTGGAATGGGTTGAAACCGCAGCCAGCACGGTCGAGGAGGCCAAGGACAAGGTCCTTGAGAACCTCGGCATCGACGAGGCCGACGCCGAGATCGAGGTGCTCGAAGCGCCCCGACCTGGTCTGTTCGGTCGGACCAAGGGCAAGGCCCGCGTCCGGGCCCGGGTGAAGCCCCGTCCGCACCCACCCAAGCAGGAGCGACGTGACCGCAAGCGCTCCTCGGGCAAGGGTCGCAGCGACCGACCTACGACCGACAAGGCCCCGACGGGTGGTCGTTCGGACGCCCCGACTGCCGCGAGCGGCGACGATGCACCCATGGCAGCCGGGGGCGGGACCGATCCTGGGAACGAGGCGCCGCCGCGCCGCTCCCGCCGCAGCAACCAGTCCGCCGAGCCGGCCGCCCTCGGCTCCGCGCCGCGGTACGAAGCTCGTGACAAGGGGTCGTCCCGGCCCCACCAAGGAGACAGCGTGGACACCGACACCGATACCCTCACCCTCGACGAGCACGTCGCCTGCGTGGAGAGCTTCCTCAGCGGGCTGGTCGATGCCTTCGGCGCCGAGGCCACCATCGAGGTGGCCGAGATCGACGACGAGACGCGCGAGGTGCGAGTGATCGGCGACGACCTCGGGCTGCTGATCGGGCCCCGCGGCCTGACGTTGCAGGCGGTCCACGAGCTGGC
The DNA here is from genome assembly GCF_035575815.1 of Iamia sp. Lineage (NCBI taxonomy): Bacteria > Bacillati > Actinomycetota > Acidimicrobiia > Acidimicrobiales > Iamiaceae > Iamia > Iamia sp. The sequence goes on along the minus strand of NZ_DATLXO010000102.1, from coordinate 46,243 downwards.
CCGCACCGTGGTGTTCCGGCTGGCTCCCGAGGGCCAAGAGGGCAGGGTCCGCATCGACATCGGCGGGTACCGGGAGCGTCGACGCGAGGCCCTGGGTAGCTTCGCCACCAAGATCGCCGAGGACGTGCGCAGCTCGGAGACGGCCAAGGCCCTCGAGCCGATGTCGCCTCCCGATCGCAAGGTCGTGCACGACACGATCAACGGCATCGATGGTGTGCGAACGACCTCGGAGGGTGAGGAGCCTCGTCGTCACGTCGTCGTTCTGCCCGACTCCTGATCGTCCCGCGTGTCCCGGGACCCTCAAGGCTCGATCTTTCCTCCGGATGTCGGGCCTCGGGGGATCGTCGCTCGGCGATGATGGCGCCATGGTCGCCGGACGCGAGCCGTGACTGCCCCGGACCGTGAGACCCTCACGACGGTGTTGGACCGTCAGCGGGGGCGTGGCGTGTTGGGCCCGGACTCCGCAGAGGTCCTGTGCGCCCACAGTCTGGCCTTCGCGCCCGCAGCGGGCATCCCGCCCGATCGAGCGGTCGACCTGGGCAGCGGGGGCGGCGTCCCGGGGCTGGTGCTCGCGGCCGGATCCTGGCCTGACGCTGAGGTGGTGCTCCTCGATAGCAGTCAGAGGCGTTGCACCTTCCTGGAGCTGTGCGTGGCCGACCTCGGACTGGCCCCCCGCGTGCGGGTCCACTGGGCGCGGGCGGAGGAGGCGGGACGGGCCGAGGGGCTCCGTGGGTCTGTCCCGGTGGTGACCGCCCGCAGCTTCGGCCCCCCGGCAGTGACGGCGGAGTGCGCGGCGCCGCTGCTGCAGGTGGGCGGCGTGCTGGTGGTCAGCGACCCCCCTGGCGGCGCCGGTGGACGGTGGGATGTTCCCGGTCTGAACCTCCTCGGTCTGGAGCTCGACGGGCACCACCTCATCGATGGCTTCGCCTTCAGTCGCTTGCGGCAGGTCAGGTCATGTCCCGATCAATATCCCCGCCGCCCAGGACGCCCCGCTCGGCGACCACTCTTCTGAGGCCTGCATCGAAGGGCAGCGCCGGTGTTCCACGTGGAACACTTCAGGCGCACCGCAATCGGGCGGCGGGAACTCCGCGTCGAGCCGCGAAGCCACAGGCGAATGTCGCAAAACGTCGCCATGGTGACCGAGAAGGTGACCCCTAGCGGGGCGCCGCGGGTGCGCCGGGTCTTCGACACCGTTCGGACGGCCTAGGTGCTGGTGCCAAAGCGGGCGGCGCGAACGACACCAATATCGGCCTCCCGACAGGATCGCCGGAGAAGCGATGTCCACAGGGCGACGGGAAGAACGTGGCCAGCGTTTTGCAGGCTCGCCCAGCGGGACTCGGCACGAAAGCCACCAGCCACCTTGGGCGCCATGGGTCTGCTGCTGCTCATGGGCGCGTGCCGGGGCCGGGGGACGGTTTCATGGTGCCGATCTCTCAGGACACGGCCGAACCGTGACGAGCGGCCGATCGGTGCCGCGACGAGGCGATCGCCTGTGGCGAGTGGACGGGTCCATCGAGCAAGCGCCGCACGACTGAGCTCTGCGACGAGGATGGGCGTCCGAGGGAGCGTGGTGGGGGCCGGTGCCGGCCCCGCCCCCCGAGGACCGCCCTGTGCGCCGATGTCGGGAACGGTCGCCGGGAACGGTCGGTGGGAAGCGAGATCGCCACCAGGGATCGGCGGCCCGCACCCGGGGCCGGTCGCCTCGTCGGTGTCGGGCACCTTCCGGCCGACGGTGGCGCGGTCGAGTCGAGGGCCACCACGGGGTAGTCGCCTGCGCTGGGCAACCCGAGCTCGTCGTCGCCGCTGCCTGCGGCGTGATGCACCGGCGCGCGCTCGGCGCAGAGGCGAGGGCGCCCCTCGCCTGACTCCGACCGGTGCTCGGTGGCGCCGCACTCATGGTCACCCCTCGTGATCGTCGGTCGCCTTCCCCTCCGGGAAGGAGTGTGCGACGCGAGGGGGAACGGTACCTCAAGGCCGCGGCTCGGGTGCGTCAGCGCGTTCCGCGAAGGCGTGCCTACGTTCGCGTTGCCGAGGACCGCGTGCCGCCGGCACATCTCCTCGCCGAGCGGCTGGGGGTCCGGTGCCGGGGGACCGGCTCGCCGGCCGGGTTCTGCGTCTCGTCGACGAGGGGGCGGGGGTGCATGGCGGCGCGACGCGACGTGAGCTGAGGCGACGCCCCTCGCGCTGTTTCAGGGCCGATGCGGTGGAGCCGCCTCTCCTTCGCCGCCACCGGCTGCAGCGCCACCCGAGCCTCCGCACCGATCGACCATCTCCGGGTGCGCATAGCTCGGCCAGACCGGACGGTTGCTGAAGACGCTGACGACCGCCTCGACGGCACCGTCGGGGAGGTCGTCGTCGCTGCCGACGCCCGCGACAGGTCGAGCGCCGGGCGGTCGCTGAGATCGTGTTGGACCTCGGCCGAGCGGGCGGCGGCGGCAGGGGTTCGTGGCCCCGCATCGGTCGAAGGGGCGTCCCGGCGGTCGTCCGTCGTGTGCCGATACCGACGGCTAGTTCGCGGCCGCGCATCGGTCGAAGGGGCGCCCCCGGGCCCGGGCGGCATGGGGCCCTCCCGCTCGGCTGGACGCCGTGAGTGATCCCCCGGGCGCCCCGGTCGGCTGAGGCCGCGGCGATCTCTCCGCGCTCGACTCCGGCTGCGTCGGCACCGGGATCACCCGGGGTCCTCCCATCGGAGAGAGACCGGGGCGGCGGGATCCGCCCCGAGGGTACGACCAGGTCGATCCCCGATCTGCTCGAGGTAGCCGTGCAAGGCGACCGGCCCTGCAGAGATGCAAGGCGCTCCTTTGCATGGCCCTCCCGTGGCGGCGCAACATGGTTCCGTCCCACCACGGTCGACGGGCTGATCGCGGCGTCCGGCGCGCCGGGGAGAGCCAGCCCCTCGTCGTCCTCCTCGGGCCCGGACCCGGTCGCCTCGTCCATGGCGAACTGCGTGCCTGATGTGCGGCTGCCGGCTGTCGGGCCCTGGGTGGGTTCCGACCCAGGACCCGCTCCGGCTCGCCTCGCCGCGGTCGGCCGGTGAGGTCGGGGCGGGCCCGGAGAGCACGCCGGGGTGATCGCCGCCGGGCTGCACGGCATCGACCCGCTACATCGCGTACGACAGCCGCCTCGGCGGCCGCTTCGGCTACCTGCGCGATGGACCCGGCCCGGTCGGTCCGTCATGGTGGACGACGCACCTTGGCCCTCTGGCGGGGAGGTGGCGACGTTCCCGCTGAGGCCGCGATGTCGTCCCCGCTGGTCATGGTCATCCGGGCCGCGGCGCCATCTTCGCCGAAGCGATGCGACGGTCCGTCCGCCTCGATGGGTGCCGTCGGAGACCGGTGCGGCGAGCGCTCGATCGAAGGTCCCCCTGCGAAGGCTTCGCCTGCCTTCCGTCGTTCGCCCGCGGGGTTGAGGGGGAGGTGGGACTGCAACGAGGACACCGACTTGATCCCCCAGCACCCTCGTGGTGGGGACAGCGGAAGTCGCTCTCGCCAGCCCGAGCGAGCCGGGCACCATGCCCGGCTCCCCGGCGGTGGGGACCGGCTCGAGCGGTCGGTCGCATCTGCGGTCTTTGTCCTTCGGGCCCCGGCGGCGGCCCGGCCCCGTGCCCTTGACCGCCGGTGCGTCTCGCGACGGGTGGCGACTCGGCGCACCCTGAACCAGAGACGGGGCAGTGCAACCGGTGGACCGGTTCCGGCTCCGTGCCGGCGCAGGCCGAACCGCTCGTCCGCCCGCAAACCTCGCGCTCAGGCGCATGGGGACCTCGATCCGCTTGGGCTCGCGGTTGGGATGCAGCAGCTCGACGTTGCCCGTCACGCTCGGGGGATCGCGGCCTACGGGCCATTCCTCCGCCTGCAACCTGACCAGAAAGTCTGCGGTCCCGGCACAGACGCCCGGCGGATCGCGGTCCGAGCTGTCCCCCTGCCGACGATGCGCCCTCCCGAACGCATGTCACGCCCGCTCCCGGCAAGGCTCCAGGTCACGCCATCGTGCGCGTCCCGACCGCCTGCAGGGTCCGACAGTTCGATGACGCCGCTCCGTCGGTAGGCCACGCAAGCGCCAGGTATCCGGCGGAGGCTTGGGACCTTGGAACTGAGGCAGGCCGTGGTCGGGGCCACGACGCACCGCGGAACGGCAGGTGAGGCCGAGGCGCGCCGCCGTCCCGTGCGTCGCAGCCTGCTGCATGTTCCACGTGGAACACGACCGTCTGGGTTCGCCGCGCTGCACAACATGGAGGGCCGTTCGTCGGATCGGCCGCCGCGGGCCGATGAGCCACTTGGGCGTGGAGTCGGCGTTCGTGCCCGGCCGCAAGCAAAGGCTCGCCATTCGGTCGGAGCCCGCACCGTCGTCCCGCTTCGGGCGCCCGCCCTGGCCGACGGGGCCGGGGGCGTCCCCGGCGAGCGGTCCGGTGCCGATGGGTCGGACCTTGGCCCATCACCCATCGGTGACCTGTCTTCTCAGCGCCGATGTCCCAGGGCGCTGCTCCTGCATCCTCGGGCGTGGTCGTCGTGGCTCAGGGCCCTACCGATCGCGGTCGGGACATCTCGGCGGCGATCCGCGCCGGACAGACAGGGCCGCCACCGGTCCCGGTCAGAGGCGGCTCGCAACCTCTGCGAGGTGTCACCCTCCCGGGCGCTCCCTCCGGCCCGGCCGGTCCGACGGCTCCACCGCCACCGGGGCGGCCGCCGGCAACCGCAGCCGGTGCGCGCCGACCGCTTCGGAACGCGGCGTACCGGCGGAGCGGAGACACCCCGCACCGGCTGGTCCGCGAGTCGGTCATCGAGCCGAGCGGCACCGTCGGGCGTGTGCTGGGATCGCAGACGCCGGCCCGGCCCGCCTCGTGCGCGTGGCGCCGGCTCTCGAGGTCCGGGTCGACCACTGCACCGACCGATCACCGAGACGGGCCGTTGGGGGAGGCCGTCGGCGGCGTAGAACCTGCTGTCGGCGCCGGTCGGGTCGCCTCCCGTACCGATGCGCCGTGGACCACGGTTCCTCAGGGCGGGTCCTTGCAACGCGAGGTCGAGGCCGCGAGGATACGCCGGTGCCGACCACCTCCCCGAAGGCTGGTATCGACGAAGAGCGCGGTCGAGCCATCTTCGATCAGCTCCGCGCCGCCGAGATCTCCGACGCCACGCAGGTCCTGACGACCGAACCCGTCCCGGTTGCGGAGGCGGCGGAGGAGCCGACCGACGCGGCCGACGAGCTGCCTCGTGACGGCTTGCCGAGGGTCCTGGCCGTTGCCAACCAGAAGGGCGGGGTGGGCAAGACCACCACGGCGGTGAACCTGGGTGCGTGCCTGGCTGACCTCGGCTACCGCGTGCTGGTCATCGACCTGGATCCGCAGGGCAACGCCAGCACCGGCCTCGGGATCAACGTGCGCGAGCTCGAGACCTCCATGTACGACGTGGTCCTGCACGATGCCCCCCTGGAGGACTGCATCGAGGGGACGGCCATCCGGAACCTGCTGGTGGCTCCTTCGGCCCTCGACCTGGCCGGAGCGGAGATCGAGCTGGTGCCGGCGTTCAGTCGGGAGATGCGGCTACGCAACGCCATCGAGCAGGTGCGCGACGACTTCGACTACGTCCTCATCGACTGCCCTCCCTCCCTGGGTCTGCTCACGGTGAACGCCATGGCCGCGGCCGAGGAGGTGCTGGTGCCGATCCAGTGCGAGTACTACGCCCTCGAGGGCCTCGGGCAGCTGATCCGGAACGTCTCGCTGGTGCAGAAGAACCTCAATCGCAACCTGCGGGTCTCGACCATCGTGCTGGTGATGTACGACGCACGGACCAAGCTGAGTGATCAGGTGGCGCGCGAGGTCCGCGAGCACTTCGGAGAGAAGGTGTGCCGACAGATGATCCCCCGGACCGTGCGCTTGTCGGAGGCCCCCTCGTTCGGGCAGCCGATCATCGCCTTCGACCCGTCCTCCCGGGGAGCCATTGCCTACCGGGAGCTGGCCAAGGAGGTCAGCCGTGGCCCGGCGTAGCGGACTTGGTCGAGGTCTCGATGCCTTGATCCCCGGGTCTCAGGGCGCGGAGGACAGCGCTCCTCCGCCCGTCGGGCCCGGTCTGGCCGAGGTGGCCGTGGGCGACATCGACCCCAACCCGCACCAGCCTCGCAGCCAGTTCGACGAGGAGAACATGGCGTCGCTGGCGGGTTCCATCCGCGAGCTCGGCGTGTTGCAGCCGGTGCTCGTCCGTCCGGTGGGCGAGCGCTTCGAGCTCATCGCCGGTGAGCGCCGGTGGCGAGCGGCGCGCCGGGCCGGGCTCGACCGCATTCCCGCAGTCGTACGCACCGTCGACGACAGCGCGTCGCTCGAGCAGGCGGTGGTCGAGAACCTCCATCGCCAAGACCTCAACCCGCTCGAGGAGGCCGGCGCCTACCAGCAGCTGATCGAGGACTTCGGCCTGACGCAGGATGACATCGCGCGACGGGTCGGACGGTCACGTTCCGCAGTGGCCAACATCCTGCGTCTCTTCCAGCTGCCGCCGTCGGTGCAGCGCATGGTGCGCGACGGGCAGCTGTCGGCCGGTCACGCACGAGCGTTGCTGGGCAGCCCGGATCGCGCCTTCCAAGAGTCCGTCGCCCGGCGGAGCCTGGAGAAGGGCCTCACCGTGCGCGAGGTCGAGGAGCTGGTGAGGGCCCGCCAAGCCGGTACGACCAAGTCCGCCGCGGCCAAGCCGGCCGAGCCCGGCCGGGTGCGTCCGCCCGGGTTGCTGGAGCTCGAGGGCCTGCTCTCGGACCGCCTGGACACCCGGGTCGCGGTCTCGATGGGAGCCAAGCGGGGCAAGGTTGTCATCGACTTCGCCACCGTCGAAGACCTCGAGCGGATCTACCGGCTGCTCACCGATCCCTCGAGCATCGACTGAGGCTGCTCCGCTCGAAGCTGCCCTCGCGGTGACCAGCGGCACATCTCTCTGGGCCTGAACCGCGGGTTTCGCGTTTGTCACAGGCTGTGGATAAATCGGTGGATAACGCTGACTCTCAACGACGGCCTGACCCCAGATGTCGCCCTGGAGCCCTCGGCACGGGCCGGAGCTCTGGCCGGCCGTCCACCGTCGAGCAGCGCGTCGGTCCTCGTTGACAATATGTCAAGGGCCTTTCACCATCGCGCCGCCCGGGCCCCGGGCTGAACCGCCCGGCAACGCGCAACGACCGGACCCGTCTTTGCCTGCTCTGAGCCTGTGTGTCGGCCCCGGCCGACTCTGGGCCCCCTCACCCCATCTTTCGATGGTCGAGGGCCTCAGATCGCCCCACAACCGACGCGCAATCGCGGAAGGGACCTGACATCCACGCCGCTCGGGCGCCGTCGCGGGTGGGCGGACCTCAGTGCGGTGCGGGAAGCGGGTCGGTGACCCACGTGCCGAGCGTGGCCCGCACCCGCTCAGCGAGCTCCGCGCTCCGCTCGACCACGACCCGTGGCGGGGCGAGCTCGCAGACGACGGCGGTCATCCGGGTCTCGCGCAGCACCGGGAGGCGCATGCCCATGACCGACACCGGCCGGTCGAGCGCCGAGCTCTGCTCGAGCCCGTCGGCGAGGAGCATGGCCAAGCGCTGCCCACCGGCCGAGGCGAAGGCGGCGGTCGCGTAGTAGGCGCAGCGGGGGACCTCTGCGATGACGAGCCCGAGGTACAGGTCGGCGTCGAGGGCGTTGGCCTCCTGGGCCTGAGCCGAGCCATCGGGGTGACTGGCCACGACGGTGGCCGCCCCCACGGCGTGGAGCGCTCTTTCGACCGCCGCCGCCAGGGCGCCGACGCCCCCCAGGTCGCCGATGACGACCCGGCGGCCGGCGAGCTGGCGCGGGGTGGCCCGCAGGCGGGCCCGCTCGACGACCCCGGCCTTCACCGTGGTGGGCGTGTGGGCCCCGAGGCGGGTCAGCTCGGAGATGGTCTCGGGCCCGCAGATGCCGTCGACGGTCAGGCCACAGTTGCGTTGGAAGTCCTCCAGCGCCCGTCGGCTGATGGGCCCGAGGATGCCGTCGATGCGATCGTCGAGGAACCCGAGACCGCCCAGGCGAACCTGGAGGTCGACGACATCGTCGCCTCGCAGCATGGGGGCACGTTCATAGAGGAGGCGGTCACCGAGGCGCCACCCCGCCTCGACCAGGGCGCTCCACGTCTGACGGCCGCAGACCCCGTCGATGCGGATGCCTCGCTCCTCTTGGAAGCGACGCACCGTCTCCTGGGTGCCGGGGCCGTAGCGGCCGTCGTCGTCGGGAGTGTGGCCGATGCGGCGGAGCCGGTGGTGCAGGTCCTCGACCGAGGGTCCCGCCGCGCCGGTTCGCAACGGGAGCCCGCTCGGACTCGAGGGGTCCGGTGGGGTGGTGGTGGCGGGGCCGGCGGGCACCGTCGCAGGCTAGGGCCTGCCCGCCGAAGCCGTCCCCACAGCGCCGGGGACGCTCGGGCGCAAGATCCGGCGGGCCGGTCGCCTTACAGGTGGGGGCTGATCTCCTCGACCATCTGGTTCTTGCCCTTGGCTCCGACGAGGCGGGCTTCGGGGCTGCCCGCCTTGAAGAGGATGAGCGTGGGGATGCTCATCACGTCGAAGCGGCGTGCGATGTCGGGGTTGTCGTCGACGTTGAGCTTGGCGATCCGTACGCGGTCACCGTGCTCGGCGGCGATCTCCTCGAGGATCGGGGCAATGGTCTTGCACGGCCCGCACCACTCGGCCCAGAAGTCGACGAGGACGGGGATCTCCGACGAGGCGAGCGCCTCGTCGAAGCTGGTGGTGCTGAGGGTCTCGACACCGTTGGCCATGGTTGCGCTCCTTGGTTGCTGGATCGTGAGGATCAGGATCCCGGCGGGAGGTGCAACCCCGCGAGGGCCGGGACCCTTCCGCGAGACCTGGCGGGCGCCACCTAGTGCTGGGCCTCGAGCCACCGCTCGGCATCGATGGCGGCCATGCAGCCCGATCCAGCGGCGGTGATGGCCTGGCGGTAGATGGTGTCCTGCACGTCGCCGCAGGCGAACACCCCCTCGACGTCGGTGCGGGAGCCGGCGTCGGTGACGATGTAGCCGCCGTCGTCCATCGCCAGCTGTCCCTTGAAGATGTCGGTGTTCGGACGGTGACCGATGGCGACGAAGAGGCCGGTGACCGGCAGGTCACGGGGGGCGTCGGTGGTGACGTCGCGGAGGCGGATGCTCTTGAGCGTGCCGTCGCCCTCGATGCCGTCGACGACGCTGTTCCACGCGAAGTGGACCTTGTCGTGGCCGAGGGCCCGCTCCTGCATGATCTTCGAGGCCCGGAGCTCATCGCGGCGGTGCACGACGGTGACGGATCGGGCGAACTTGGTGAGGAAGAGGGCTTCCTCGAGCGCGGAGTCGCCGCCGCCGACCACGGCGATGTCGTGGTCACGGAAGAAGAAGCCGTCGCAGGTGGCGCAGGTCGACACCCCGTGGCCGACGAGCTCCTGCTCACCGGGCAGGCCCAGCATCACGGGCCGGGCGCCGGTGGAGATGATGACGGCGTCGGCCTCGTAGGTGGGCTGGCTCGCGTCGGGGTCGCCGACCCACATGCGAAAGGGGCGGGCCGAGAGATCGACCTTGCTCACCTTCTCCATCTTCAGCTCGGTGCCGAAGCGGGCAGCCTGCTCCTTGAACCGCAGCATGAGGTCGGGGCCCATGATCCCGTCGGGGAAGCCGGGGAAGTTCTCGACCTCGGTGGTGGTCATCAGGGCACCACCGGGCTGGTCGGTCGTCGAGGACGGCTCGCCTTCGAGCAGGATGGGGTCGAGGCTGGCTCGCGCTGCGTAGATGGCGGCGGTGAGGCCGGCGGGGCCCGATCCGATGATGATCAGCTTTTGGACCTGGTTGCTCACGCGGACTCCAGTGGGACGAGTGGCCCTTCCGTGCCGACCCGTCCGGCGGGCGGGCGGGCCCAGTTGAGGGAACCGGGAAACGCCCGGGGGTGTTCCGAGTCAGTCGGCGACGGGTCGGGCACCCCGACGCCAGGCCAGGAGGCCCGGCCCGAGGAACAAGAGGCCGGTGATCAGGTGAGCGATCCAGACGGAGCGACCGGCCTTCTCGATGCCGATGGCGTCGAGCACGACCTGGGCGAGGATGTCGAAGCCCCGCACCAACACGACCAGGAACAGCACCAGCGCCGCGGTGGCGACGATGGCCGCGAGGGTGCCGTAGACGACGGCCCGGGCGATCGTCGTGGCCGGCCCGGTGGTCTTGTCCTTGACGGAGTCGACCAGCCCGACGATGGTCTCGGTGGCCTGCGCCGGCCAGTCGGATCCGCCGGGGGTCGGGGTCGACGGTTCGGTGGGCACGGGCACGAGAGGGGAGCCTAGCGGCGTGACCTGGTCTCCCGCCCGGGCCCGGGTGAGACGGGCGCGCCGGGCGCCGGCCGGGCGGCGGCCAGGTGGCTCAGGGGTCGCGTCGCACGGCGAAGAGCGGGACGCAGCTCTCGGAATCGAACACCGTGATCTGGGTCGCGGCCGGGCTGCCCTCGCGGGCCGAAACGGGGTTGGTGAGGACCAGTCGCTGCTGGCCGTCGACGGTGACGAGGGCGGCGGCCACCGCGGGGGCGATGGTGGGTTCCGATGCCTCGAGGGCGGCGCTGCAGCGTGCCGCCTCCGGCCCTGCGGCGAGGGCTCGACCCTCGTCTGACGGGCGGGCGGAGTCCTCGGAGGCTCCTCGATCGTCGGGCTCGGTGGCCGCAGACTCGGGCCCGGCGGCTTCACCGCTGACGTCGGGCGATGCAAGGTCGAGCGTGGCCGGGTCGGTCTGCTCGAGAGCCATCCGCAGCGTGGCGTCGTCGGGGAAGGTGGCCGAGACCTCGCCCGGGGCGCTCAAGGCGCCGGACCCCGGGGCGTCCTCGGCTCCCGACTCCGATCCGGACCCGCCGGAGTCGGCATCGCCTCTCGTCCCATCGTCGGCCGCATCGTCCCGGGAGGCCGCCGTGGTCTGCTCGGCGCGATCGCCCTGCCCGCTGACGATGAGCCCGACACCGACGGCGAGGAGCAGCACCACGACCGCCGCCACCGCGGGGAGCGGCGGGAGCGAGCGCCTCTTCCGGCGCGGTGCGAGGGCCACGACCCCCTCACGACCGTCTCCTCCGCCCCGGGAAGTCGCGTCGTCGTCGATCGGAGGGGGCCCCGCCTCGGGGGGAGCGGCCTCGTCGAGGAGGGGACCGCCGTCGCGTCCCGTGCGGGCGGGGGCGTCGAGGGCGGCGGTGCGGATGCGGTCGAAGGTGGCCGCAGGGGGGGCGGGCGGGACGGTGGCCACGGCGTCGGCGACCGCCCGCAGCTCGGCCAGGAGGGCGACGAGGTGGGGGTCACGGGCAACCCGGCGGCGCTGCTCGGCGGTGGCCTCGCCGTCGAGCACGGCGTGGACGGCCACCTCGCCGCCGGCCAGCTCGCGGTCGCCGTCGAAGGGGTTCTCGGGATCGGTTGGTGGGGTCATGGCAGCACGGTCGGACGTTCGGCGGCGGGGGTCTGGTTCCCGGCGAGCTGGCGGGCCAGCGCCGCGCGTCCCCGGGCGATGCGCGAGCGCACCGTGCCCGGGGGGATGGCGAGGATCAAGGCGATCTCGGCGTAGTCGTGCCCCAGCAGGTCGCGGAGCACCACCGGGCCCCGGAGCTTCGGGGGCAGCGACGCCATGGCTCGGTCGATGTCGGTGCGGTCCGACACGCCCTCGTCGTGGCCGGGCGTCCCGCCGATCTCGGGTTGCTCGTGCTCGGGGAGGGGAGCGGTCGGCCGCCGGCGCTGACGACGCAGCTCGTCGAGGCAGGCGTTGGTGGTCACGCGATACATCCAGGTCGAGACGCGTGAGTGGCCGTCGAAGCGGGGCAGGCCTCGAACGATGGCGATCATGGACTCCTGGAGGGCGTCGAGGGCATCGGTCGGGTCTCCGGTGATGCGTCGGCACACGGCGTGGAGCTGCTGCTCGTGGCGGCGCAGGAGGGCGTCGATGGCGTCGCGGTCGCCGGATCGGGCCGCGGGCAGGAGGTCGGCGTCGGGGTCAGCGGCGGTTCGCTCGCCACGCTCACGGTCCGCGGCAGCTCGCTCGTGCCGTCGGGTTCGCTCGCGGCGCTCGCTGATGGGTCTCACTGGACCTCCACCGAGACCTCGTTCACGGCGACGGTGCCCTCGTCGGTGGTCCGGGTGATCCACAGGATCACGGTGCGGCCCTCCGCCCCCGCGAGGTCGAAGCGGACATCGCCCTCGATGGCGGCGGCTCCGGCTGCGGGTTCCCCCCACGACTCGATCGGCCCGTCGGGCTGATCGTCGAGCACGTACACCTCGGCTGTCCACCTGGTGCTGGGCGAGCGCACGTCGAGGGTCCGGGCGGTGCGCGACTCGCCCAGGTCGAGGGCCAGGCCGACGCCTCCCTTGAACGCGCCGATGTCGGGGTCGTCGTAGCGCTCGGTCTCCCATGCGGTCTCGGCGTCGCCGTCGATCGCTCGGGGCACGAGCTCGGGGTTCTCGCCCGGCTCGCCGCGGCCGAAGGGATCGAAGTCGGCGGCGGCCGGCGTGATGGTCTCGGTGCCCTCCGGGCCCAGGACCCGCCAGCCGAGCGCACCGATCACGAGCGCCGAGAGGCCGACCACCGTGACGATGAGAAGGGTCGGGGTCAGGCGGCGAGAACGCGTCGGGGCCGGTGGGCTCTCGGCCGGGAGCGGATCGGTCCCACCCGAGGGCGAGGGTGCGGACCGAGGCGCCGGCAAGGCCCCCGGGGCGCGGCCGGCAGCGGTCGGTTCGGCGACGCGGGCAGCCGGGGACGGTGAGGCCGGGCGGAACTGCGGGCGCGCCGGGGGGTTGGCGGCGGGGCGAGCTCCGGGAGGCTCCGGGGGCAGGGCGCGACCGGCGGCGAGCGCGGCGAGGGTGCGGGCCAGGCTGGGGGCGTCGGGCCAGCGATCGGCGGGGTTGCGGGCGAGCATCCGCAGCACGATCCTCTCGACGGGCTGGGGCAGGTCGGGGCGGACCCGGCGGGGCGACGGCGGGTCCTGGTGCAGCCGGGCGAGGGCGGTGCCGGCCTCGGTGTCGGCTTTGAACGGAACCTGCCCGCAGACCATCTCGTAGAACACGACCCCGAGGGCGTAGATGTCGGAGCGGCCGTCCACGGGCTTGCTCTCGACCTGCTCGGGGGCGAGGTACTTGGCCGTGCCCAACATCTGGCTGTCGGTGGTGAGGTCCGCGCCCTCCGATGCCTTGGCGATGCCGAAGTCGGTCACCACCACCCGGCCGGTGGTCGAGAGCAGGACGTTGGCGGGCTTGATGTCGCGGTGCACGATGCCGGCGCGGTGCGCAACGGTCAGGGCGTCGGCGATGCGGGCGCCGATGCGGGCGGCCTCGGACACCTCCATCCGGCCGTCCCGGTCCATGAGGTGGCGCAGGGTCGTGCCGTCGACGAGCTCCATGACGATGGCCTCGACGCCGTCGGCCGAGAGGGTGTCGTAGACCGAGACGACGGTCGGATGGGCCAGCCGGGCCGCGGCGAGGGCCTCGGCGCGGAACCGTCGCACGAAGGAGTCGTCCTCCCTCAGGTGCTCGAGCAGGAGCTTGACCGCCACAGGGCGGTCGAGCGCCTCGTCGCGGGCGGTCCAGACGCGAGCCATGCCCCCGGTGGCGAGGGGGTCCTCGAGGCGGTACCGGCCGGCGAGCAGGGAACCGCGTCGCAGGGGTCCGGGCGCGCCGGGGTCAAGAGGCGGGGGGCCCACGACGGTGACGTTAGGGGGCGACGAGGGAACGACGTGGGTCGCCGCCGGGGGACGGGTCCCCGGGACGCATCCTGTGTCCGGCTACGCCGGGTCGAGCCAGGCCAAGCCGATTATGCGCGGTCCGCCGTGGGCGCCGATGACCGGTCCGATGGTGGCGCGGGTGAAGCTGTTGCGCGGCACGACCTCGGCGATGACGTCGGCGAACTCCTCGGCGTCGGGGGCGCCGCCGTCGCACACCACCAGGCGCTCGATGGCACCGGACTCGGTCAGACGGTCACGCAGGAAGAGCATCTGCTTCTTCCGGGTGCGGACCTTGCCTGCCTCCTCGACCACCCCGGTGCTGATGTCGATCACCGGCTTGACGGACAGGAGGGTGCCGAGCATGGCCTGAGCGCCGCCGATGCGGCCGCCCTTGCGGAGGTTCTCGAGCGTGTCGAGGCCTCCGTAGATGCGACTGCGGGTGCGGTTCTGCTCGACGACGGCGACGACCTCGTCTGCGGTCGCACCGGCGGCGGCGGCCTCGGCGGCCAGGATGACGAGGGTGCCGAGACCGGCGGTGATCGACTTGGAGTCCACGATCCGCACGTCGAGGTCGCCCCCGACGGCGCGGGCCGCGTTCTGGGCCGAGGCCATGGTGGCCGAGAGGGCCGACGACAGGTTCACGCACACCACCGAAGCGACATCCGCGCCGGCCCGGAACGCGGCCTCGAAGGCGCCCGGGGCGGGAGCGGCGGTCTCCGGCAGGCCTTCGAAGACGTCCATGCGGGCGTAGAACTCGGCGGCGGACAGCTCCTCGCCGTCGGTGAGCTCGTCGTCGCCGAAGCGGATGCTGAGGGGCACCACCGTGATGCCGTGGGCGTCGACGAGCTCCGGGGGCAGGTCACACGAGCTGTCGGTGACGATGCTGACGCCAGCCATGGGTCTCCTCGGGGTCGGGGGTGCGGCACCGGGGCGCCGATCCGGCATCCGACCTCGGGTCGCGCCGGCAGGTTACGTGGGCGGCGCGGTCGCGTTGGCCGTCGCCGCCGGGCGACGGGCCCGACGGGCTCGGGTCCAGTGCCGGGCCCACCAGAGCAACAAGAACCCGGCGGCGCCCACCGAGAGGAAGATGCCGATCCCCGAGACCGCGGTCGAGCGCACCGTGTACTCGACCTCGTCGAGCAACACGGTCCCGTCGGGCGTGCGGACCGTGATGTCGATGGGTGACTCGCCGGGCACGCGGGTGTGGACCGGTATCTGGATCTCCTCGTCGCCGGGCTGGAGGACCTCGACCATCCGAGCCCCGTCGCGGAACTCGACCCGGGTGTCGGAGTCGAGCTCGATGAGCACGGTGACGGGCACGTCGAGCTGGTTGCGGAGGGTCAGGGGGATGTCGGCGTCGTTGGCGGTGAGGGTGATGGTCTGTCGGGTGGGGGCCTCGATGCGGGCCAGGCGGCGGTCGACCGTCGTCAGCACCGACTCGACGTACTCCTTGCGCTCGTCGCCGCTCAGCGAGGTGGCGCCCGAGAGGAGGAGACGCTGGTCGAGCGCCGCCACCTCGGCAGCATCGGGCCCCACCAGGCTCAGGAAGGAGCCGAGGCGGGACCGGGCGAGGGCCAGGCGTTGAGGGTGGTCGCCCAGATCGATCGTCGTCGGCGTCCGCAGTAGGCGGGGGCCCCTGTCGGCGACGCCGTCGAGCAGCCCGGAGACCGACACCGGACGCACGGGCGCCAACGGGTGCGACAGCACCGCCTCCAGGCGCGCCACGTCGGCGGCGGCCTCGGGCCACCCCTCGGGACCGAGGAGCACGACCCCGGCGGGTGCGTCGCTCAGCTCGGCGACGAGCGCCAGCTCGGCCGCCAGACCGCCGTCGTCGAGCACGGGGTCGGGGGCCTGGCCCCGTGCGCTGCTGCGGTCGAGGGCCAAGGAGAGCCCGCCGTCGGCCTGGACGGCCTGGATCGTGCGGGTCGGGCCGGCGGCGATGGTGAAGGGACCGTCGGTCGGCCCCTCGCCCGGCTCGCTGGCCCCCGGGGGCAGGATCGCGGTGCGAACCCCGACGCGCCACAGCTCCTCGGCCGCCGCGGTCGTGAGGCCCTCCTCCGCCAGCCAGGTGCTGCTGTCGATGCGGCCCAGGTTCCGGGTGAGGACGCTGTTGCCCCGCTCCCGTTGGCGCTCGAGCTCGTTGGTCATCCCCCGGTCGACCCACGCGGAGAGGGGCACATCGACGTACGGACCGTCGACGACCTGTCGGCTGCGGGCGGCCGCACCCAGGGCGTCGCGGGCGTCGGTGCCCCGGTCGTCGCGGTCGAGGGCCTCGATCGTCTCGGGGCGGGGGACCAGCGTCGCGGGCATCTCGCCGGTGGGGCCGAGGCCGGTCGCGGTGGCGAGCACACCCTCGATGACCTCGTCGGTGAGCTGAGTACCGCCGCCGGCGTCGACCGAAGGCGGCCCCCCGACGGGGAAGACGGGGGCGACGAGCAACGGCGGTCGGTCGGCCCCCTCCTCGGAGCCCGAGGGGACGCGGGCGAGGAACACGACGGTGCGGGCGAGGGGCGCACCTTCGGCATCGAGGGTCTCGACCTCGATGGGGTACACGCCGGGAAGCAGACCTCGCTCGAGGAAGGCCCACCCGGGCCGGGTGTCCTCCTCGGAGCGGAGGGTCACGGCCAGGTTGACCAGGGCGCCGCCCCCCGGCGCGACGGAGGTGGGCTCGAGGTCGATGGCGGGGATCGTCGCCCGTTGATCACCCTCGACGACGCCGAAGAGGGCCCGCTTGAAGCCGTCCCGGTCCTCGAAGCGATCGTAGATGGCACCGCGGACCGAGGCCCCGGCGGGCGCACCTTCGATCGCCAGCTCGAGGCGCCAGGTGCCGTCGATCGCGACGAAGGGCTCCTGGTCTATGCCGCGGAAGGTGACGGCGGGCTCGTCGGGGAGCTGAGCTGCGACCCCCGCTGAGGCGTCGGGTCCGGGCGTCGCGACCGTCGAGAGGGCGAGGGCCACGAGCACCGCCAGGGCCCGGAGCGCAACGTGTGATCGGCGCCGGGCGCGGCTCGGCGTTCGCTCGCTCACTGGTGCGCCTCGGGTGCTGGTGGCATCCGAACCCGGGTCGGCGGTGGGGGGCACCGGTGAGCGCTGGCGGCTCCGCAGGCTCCGCCGTCAGAGAGCCCGTGTTGTCGGGTTCGCTCGCGGCGCTCGCTCACTGGCCGTCGCCGACGACGAGGGTGAGCACCGTGAGCCCGGTGGGCTGCGGGACGAAGCCGAGCCGCCGGTAGAGGGCGAGGGCGCCGATGTTGGCGACCTGGGTGTTGACCACGGCGGTGGCGACGTGGCGGCGACGCAGCCACCGCAAGCCGTCGAGCACGAGGGCGGCACCGAGGCCCTGACCTCGGTGCTCGGGCTCGACGGCGAGACGCTGCAGGTAGCCACGGTCGCCGGCGCGGCCGGTGACGGCGTAGCCCACCACCCGGGCGAGGTCCGCCACCCGGAAGCGCGCCGCGGACGTGGCCCCGATGGCGTCGTCGAGCCCAGCGCGGTCCAAGCGCCAGAAGGGATCGAACGCTCGAGCGTCGACGACGAGGGCGGCGTCGTGATCCGCACGTCGAGCCCGGCGGAGGCGAGCGGTCACCGGTCGGGCGGCGGGGAGGTCGACCAGGTCGTGGCGGAGCAGGTGCAGGCGGTCGTGGACCTCGAACCCGACCGCCAGGAAGGGGCCCTGCTCGATGGGAGCCAGGGCGCCGGTGACGAGGCGCCGCACCCCCGAGCGGGCCACGGTGTCGATCACCGCCTCGACCTCGGAAGGGGTCGGGGCCGCGACGCCCGGACGGGGGACGATGAGTGCGACGTCGTCGTGGCCTCGCCATGCGGAGGTGCGCAGGGCGCGGGAGCCGACCGGTGGGCGATGGGCACCGGTACCGTCGGCGGGGAGCCGGGGTGGGGGAGGTACGTCGGCGTAGTCCACGTCGCCGGTGAGCCTACGGTCGCGCACCCTTCCGGGCGGGGCCACCCGTCCACGGCGTCGCACCGGTCGATCCGCCGACACCCGGACGGGCAAGGGTGCCGATGGCGGTGGATGGAGCCGTCGCCTCGGCAACCTCGGGCCGCCGGGTAGCGGTGGGCGGGAGCCGGTCCTAGCGTTCACCCCGTGAGCACCCGTGGACACCAGACGTCGCCCCGCTCGCATGCCTCCGAGCGGCGCTGATGAGGTTGCTCGTCGCGTCGGACCCGCGGTTCCTCGATCACGACACCGGCGTCGGTCACCCTGAGCGCCCGGCCCGCCTGGGCGCGGTCGAGCGGGGCCTGGCGGCGGCCGGTCTCACCGAGGCCATCACCCTCGTGACCCCTCGCCTGGCCACCGACGACGACCTGGCCCGCGTGCACGACCGTGGCCTGGTCGAGGCGCTCGACCGCTTCGGTGCCGCCGGAGGGGGCCACCTCGACGCTGACACCACCGTCGGCCCCCACTCGATGGAGGCCGCCCGGCTCGCCGCGGGGGCCGGCCTCGAGCTGGTCGACCGCCTGCGGGCGGGCGAGGGTGACGCCGGCTTCTGTGCGGTGCGCCCGCCCGGGCACCACGCCACCCCCGCCCGGCCGATGGGCTTCTGCCTCTTCAACAACATAGCGGTGGTGGCCGCCGCCCTGGCTGATGCGGGGGAGAAGGTCGTGATCGTCGACTACGACGCCCACCACGGCAACGGCACCGAGCAGGTCTTCTACCGCGACCCGCGCGTGCTGTTCTGCTCGCTCCACGAGTGGCCGCTGTACCCCGGGACCGGCGCCCTGGGCGATGTCGGCGCCGGCGACGGTGTGGGCACGACGATCAACGTGCCGCTGCCGGCGGGCGCCACCGGTGACGTGTACCGGCGGGCGGTGGCCGAGCTCATCGCCCCCGCGGCAGAGGCTCACGCTGCCACCTGGCTGCTGGTGTCGGCCGGCTTCGACGCCCACCGCGCCGATCCGTTGGCGGGGATGGGCCTCACCGCCGGGGACTTCGCCGACATCACCGGCGACCTGCTCGCCCTCGCCCCGGCCGGGCGCCGGTTGCTCTTCCTCGAGGGGGGCTACGACCTCGACGGGTTGGCCCACTCGGTCGGGGCCGCCCTCGGCCGGTTGGTCGACGTCGATCACCGGCCCGAGGCCGCCACCGGCGGGGGCCCCGGTTCCGACGCCGTGGCCGCGGCTCTGCTGCGCCACCGTCAGGCCACGTCGTGACGCGAGGCGACGTCGGTCCGCAGGCCACGTCCGGCGCATCGCTCAAGTCGCGAGGCTGACGGCCGACGCAGGGAAGGCCCGTGCGGTGCCCGCCGGCGGGCACCGCATCCCCTCGACGGAGACGACAGTGCCCGATCTGGCCCAGCTCCTGCACCACCTGCTGACCGCCGGGGTTCTGACCTGATCGTGAAGGTCGGGTCACCGCCGCACCTGCGCGTCGACGGTCACCTGCAGCCGACGACCCTCGATCCCATGGGTCCGATCGAGATCGAGGCCATGCTCGCCGAGCTGCTGCCCGTGCAGAAGGCCGAGGAGCTCCTGGAGCGGGGCGAGGTCGACGTGGCCCACGGGGTCGCAGGGGTGGGCCGGTTCCGCATCAACGTGTTCCGCCAGCGGGGGTCGCTCAGCCTGGCGGTGCGGCGCGTCGTGCCCGGGGCTCCGGCCATTGCGGACCTGAACCTCCCGGCGATCGTCGAGAAGTTGGCGATGGAGGACTCCGGGCTCATCGTCATCGCCGGCCCGGCCGCATCGGGCAAGACCACGACCGTCGCCGCCCTGCTCGACCGCGTGAACGCCACCCGGGCCCGCCACATCGTCACCCTCGAGGACCCGATCGAGGTCCTCCTCTCGGACAAGCAGTCGCTGGTGAGCCAGCGCGAGATCGGCAGCGACGCCAAGTCGGTGGCCGACGCCCTGCGACGCGTCGGTCGCCAGAACGCGGACGTCATCTTCGTCAGCGACATCTCGGACCCGAGCCACGGCTGAGGGCGTGGTGTCCGAGGCCCTCTTCGGGCGCCTGGTCATCGTGTCGATGCCGGCCCTCTCGGCGGCCGAGACCGCGACCCGGCTGGTGGACTTCTACCCGCCGCACCTCCAGCGCCAGGCCCGCTACTCGATCGCCCAGGTGCTCCGCGGGGTGGTCGCCCAACGACTGCTCGACCGGGTCGACGGCCGGGGGCGGGTGCCCGCCGTCGAGGTGCTCACCGGCACCCAGAAGATGAGCGAGGCCATCGCCGCCGGCGCTGATGAGACCACCATCGAGGAACTCATGCGCGAAGGCGAGTACCACGGCATGCAGACCTTCGACCAGGCGCTGCTCGGGCTCTACCAGGACATGGTCATCAGCGTCCGCGACGCGGTGGCCGCCGCGGCGCGACCCGAGGACCTGCGCATCGCCATGCAGCACGCCGGGATGGCCGCCGCCTACTGACCCTCGGCCCGGCCGGGGAATCGTGGGGTGCGACAGACCGGGAACGTCGCGCGCCGCGCCTGTCCGGAGTGAACGGGCGAGAGCCGCACGACGAGCCCCCACTACCGTGAGCGGGTGACCCCGGACCGCTTTCAGGCGACCCTCGACGAGGTGCGTCCCCTCGCCGATGCGTTCGTGGCGGCCGGACACCGCATCTACCTCGTCGGCGGCATCGTGCGCGACCACTTCGTGGGCAAGGAGCTGGGGCAGGAGGGCGACATCGACCTCACCACCGACGCCCGGCCCGAGGAGATCCTCCGCCTCGTGCGACCACTGTCGGACGCGGTGTGGGAGCAGGGGGCCCGCTTCGGCACCATCGGCTGCCGGATCGCCGGGCGCGAGTACGAGATCACCACGCATCGCGCCGAGGCCTACGCCCCCGACAGCCGCAAGCCCGAGGTGTCCTTCGCCGATGCCATCGAGGCCGACCTGGCCCGCCGCGACTTCACCGTCAACGCCATGGCCCTCGAGGTGCCCATGCCTCGGCTGGTCGACCCCCACGGGGGCGCCGCGGACCTGGCGGCGGGCCGGCTGCGGACCCCGCTGGCGCCCGAGGAGTCCTTCACCGACGACCCGTTGCGCATGATGCGCGCCGCCCGCTTCATCGCCGGGTACGACTTGACGCCCGACGACGACCTCCTGGAAGCGGTCCGGTCCATGGCCGGCCGCCTCGAGATCGTCTCGGCCGAGCGCATCCGGGACGAGCTCGACAAGCTCATCGTGGTCGACGACCCCGCGCCGGGGCTGTGGTTCCTGAACGACACCGGCCTGGCCGAGCAGTTCCTCCCCGAGCTGCCCCGGATGCGCCTCGAGCAGGACCCGATCCACCGCCACAAGGACGTGCTGTCCCACTCGATCGCGGTGGTCGCCAACGTGCGGGCCCGCACCGACGACGGTCGCCCCAACCGCATCACCCGCCTCGCGGCCCTCTTCCACGACGTGGGCAAGCCCAAGACCCGCTCCTTCGCCAAGGGCAAGGGCGTCACGTTCCACCACCACGAGGTGGTCGGGGCCCGGATGACCCGCGAGCGGATGGCCGCCCTGCGCTACTCCAAGGACGACACCGAAGCGGTGACCGCGCTGGTCGAGCTGCACCTGCGGTTCCACACCTACCGGCTGGGCTGGACCGACGCCGCCGTGCGTCGCTTCGTCCGTGACGCGGGCCCGTTGCGGGGCGAGCTCATCGAGCTCACCCGCTGCGACTGCACCACCCGCAACGCCCGCAAGGCCCAGGTCCTCAGCCGCCGCATGGACGAGCTCGAGGAGCGCATCACCGAGCTGGAGGCCGCCGAGGAGCTCAAGGCGATCCGCCCTGACCTCGACGGCCAGGCCGTGATGGACCGTCTGGGAGTGCCGCCGGGCCCGGTCGTGGGCCGGGCCCTCGCCTTCCTCCTCGAGCTGCGCCTGGAGGAAGGGCCGTTGGACGAGCAGACGGCCGGGGCACGCCTCGATGCCTGGTGGGCCGCGCAGCAGGCGGACTGACCCCTCTCGCCCGTGCTCGCTGGCACCGGTTCGGGCGGTGGAGAGTCGCGCCGGGGGCGACACCCCGACGCATCGTCCGACGACCCCGGCTTGGCCTCCGGACCGGGCACCGAACGAGCGTGCCATGATCGGGTCCCGCCGCCACCACGCCGAGTCCAGGGGGACTGCGCCATGGCCGATACCACCGTCCGCCCCGACCTGATCGACGCGCTGGTCGCGGCGGTGGGTGACGCCCACGTCACCACCGGCGCGGGGATCGCCGCCGACGACACCCACGACGAGGCCCTCACCGCCACGTCCGTCACGCCCCTCGCCGTGGTCCGCCCCGCGACCACGGCCGAGGTCGCGGCGGTGCTGCGGGCCGCCGATGAGGCCCGGGTGCCGGTCACGGCGCGGGGCTCGGGCACCGGGCTCTCGGGCGCCGCGGTGCCCATCGAGGGCGGCATCGTCGTGGCCTTCGACCGCATGGCGGCCATCGTCGAGATCGACACCGAGAACCACATGGCGGTCGTGCAGCCCGGCGTGACGCTGGCCCAGCTCGACGAGGCGGTCGCCGCCCACGGCCTCGTCTACCCGGTGTTCCCCGGTGAGCTCAGCGCCAGCGTGGGCGGGAACGTGGCGACCAACGCCGGCGGCATGCGGGCGGTGAGGTACGGCGTCACCCGCCACCACGTGCTCGGCCTCGAGGCGGTGCTGCCGTCGGGTGAGGTCATGCGCACCGGGGGCAAGGTCGTGAAGGCCACCTCGGGCTACGACCTCACCCAGCTGCTGATCGGATCCGAGGGCACCCTCGCCCTGGTGACCGAGGCGACCCTGAAGCTCCACCCCCGTCTGGCCCACTCGGCCACGGTGCTGGCCCCGTTCGCGACCCTCGACCAGGTCACCACGGTCGTGCCCGCGGTCGTCCGCAGCGGCGTCGGCCCCATGATCCTCGAGTACATCGACCTCATCACCATGGCGGCCGCCACCGCGTACGTCGGGCTCGACCTCGGCATCCCCCAGCAGATCAAGGACAGCGCGCTGGCGTACCTCGTGGTCGTGGTCGAGGGCCGCACCGCCGAGCGGGTCGAGGAGGACACCGCCCTCGTCGCCGAGATGATGGGCGCGGCGGGGGCCCTCGACGTCTACGTGCTGCCACCGGCGGCGGGGGCCGGGCTGATCGACGCCCGGGAGAAGGCGTTCTGGGTGGCCAAGGCCAACGGCGCGGACGACATCGTCGACGTCGTGGTCCCCCGGGCCTCCATCCCTGAGTACCTGGCCCGGGTGAGCGAGATCGCCGGCGCCAGCGGTTCGTGGATCGCCGGTTGCGGCCACGCCGGTGACGGCAACGTGCACCTCTCGGTGTTCCAGGCCGACGCCAACCTCCGGCGGGGCGTGCTGCGCGACGTCGTCGCAGCCGGTCTCGCCCTCGGCGGTGCCATCTCGGGCGAGCACGGCATCGGCACCGAGAAGCAGCACCTGTTCCTCGAGCTCACCGACCCCGTCAACGTCGCGGTCATGCGCCGCATCAAGGCCGCGTTCGACCCCCACGGGATCCTCAACCCCGGCACCCTGCTCGACTGACCCTCGCGCTCCCCTTCCCTCGGAGACACCCATGAACGGCACATCCGCCGACCCCACCCGCCACCCTGGGGGCATCGGCCCCGCCGACCCGCTTCGGTGTGCGCCGTGAACGGCACGTCCACCGACCCCACCCGCCACCCTGGGGGCATCGGCTCCGCCGATCTGCTCCCCTGTGCGCCGTGAACGGCGCACAGGCGCTCATCCGCACGCTCGTCGCCGGTGGCGTCGATGTGTGCTTCACCAACCCTGGCACCTCGGAGATGCACTTCGTCGCCGCCCTCGACGACGTGCCCGAGATGCGCGGCGTGCTCGGGCTGTTCGAGGGGGTCGTGACCGGGGCAGCCGACGGCTACGCCCGGATCGCCGGCAAGCCGGCGGCCACCTTGTTGCACCTCGGGCCGGGCCTGGCCAACGGGTGGGCGAACCTCCACAACGCCCGCCGGGCCCACA
Organism: Iamia sp.; assembly: GCF_035575815.1. Taxonomy (NCBI): domain Bacteria; kingdom Bacillati; phylum Actinomycetota; class Acidimicrobiia; order Acidimicrobiales; family Iamiaceae; genus Iamia; species Iamia sp. Next base: position 22,653 of record NZ_DATLXO010000102.1, on the reverse strand, counting down.
CGCCGGTGCTCAACGTCGTCGGCGACCACGCACTGCCCCACAAGCGGCTCGATGCCCCCCTCGAGAGCGACATCGAGGCTGTCGCCGGCGCAGTGTCGGGGTGGGTGCGCACGTCGGGCTCGAGCGATGACCTGGCCCAGGACGCGGCCGAGGCGGTGCGCGCCGCGGTGGGCCCGCCCGGGCAGATCGCGACGCTGATCCTCCCCGCGGACGTGTCGTGGTCCGAGGCGCGAGGCCCCGCCGAGCTTCCCGCGGCCCCGGCCGCCGCCGCCCCCGACGGCGACCGCGTGGCCGCCGCCGTCGCGGCCCTCCGCAGTGGTGAGCCGGCCCTGGTATTCGTGGGCGGACGGGTCGTCGCCGGCGAGGCCGGTCTGGTCGCCGCGGCACGGGTCGCCGAGGCCAGTGGCGCCAAGCTGCTGTGCGAGACGTTCCCCTCCCGCCTGCAGCGCGGTGCGGGGGTGCCCCCGGTCGAACGCCTGGCGTACCTGGCCGAGTTCGCCGAGATGCAGCTCGCCGGGCTCCGGCACATCGTCCTGGTCGACGCCAAGGAACCAGTGTCGTTCTTCGCGTACCCCGGGAAGGCCAGCGAGCTGGTGCCTGAGGGGTGCGAGGTGCACGTGCTCGCCGAAGGCGCCGTCGACCCCGTGGCCGCCCTCGAGGCCATGGCCGCCGAGCTGGGTGCACCGACGGAGGTCACCCGGGCGCCGGGGCCGCGCCCCGACGCCCCCACCGGCGCCCTGAACGCCCAGACCATGGCCGAGGCCCTCGGCCACCTGCTGCCCGAGGGGGCCGTCGTCGCCGATGAGGGCAACACCGCCGGACTGTTCGTGGCCGGCGCCACCGCCGGCTGCCCGGCCCACGACTGGCTGACCCTCACCGGCGGCGCCATCGGCCTGGGCATGCCGCTGGCCACCGGTGCCGCCGTCGCCGCACCCGGCCGCAAGGTGGTCAACCTCGAGGCCGACGGCTCGGCGATGTACACGATCCAGGCCCTGTGGACCCAGGCCCGCGAGGGCCTCGACGTCACGACCATCATCTTGAACAACCAGTCCTACGCCATCCTCAACCTGGAGCTCGCCCGCGTCGGGGCCACCGACCCTGGCCCCGCGGCGCTGTCGATGCTCGACCTCTCGAACCCCACCATGGACTTCTGCGCCCTGGCCCAGGGGATGGGCGTCCCCGCCGAACGAGCCACCGACGCCGAGGGCTTCGCCGCCGCGCTGGCCCGGGCCCTCGCCGTCCCCGGTCCCGCCCTCGTCGAGGCCATGTTGCCCCCGACCCTGTAGCCCGGGGCCCGACGGGACCTTCAGGCATCGGTCAACGGCTGCGACGCGTACCCGACGATCCACGAGAAGGCGGCCGCCCTCCTGCACTCGCTGGTGCAGAACCACGCCCTGGTCGACGGGAACAAGCGGCTCGGACTGGCGTGCGTGGCTGTCTTCTCCGCGGTCAACGGGTACCGGCTGGAGGCGACCAACGACGCGGCATGCGAGCTCGTCATGAGCATCGCGGATGGCAGCGACGCGACGTGGCGGTGATCGCGCCGGAGCTGGCGAGGGTTGTCAGCCCCGCCCGGGTCGGCGAGGGCGGTGGCCGGGGGCGGGTGGCGCCCCGGTAGCGTTGGCACCACGTGCCGACCCCGGCGGGCACCAGGGCGACGATGACCGACGCGATCACCACCATCCACCACCACGGCGCGGACGAGGTCCGCCTCCGGCCCGGCGAGCGCCTGACCTTCGGGCGCGCCGGTGCGGCCGACGGCGCGGACGAGGCGGCCGACGGCGCGGACGAGGCGGCCGGAGAGGGCGGGGCCGCTCACATCGGGCTGTCGGACAGCCCCCGCCTGCACGCTGTGGCGGGGGCGGTGGAAGCCACCGAGGACGGCTGGCTGCTGGTGAACCTGGGGCGCTGGCTGCACGTGCGCCTGGCCCGCACCGACGGGCCCGACCGCACCGACATCGCCCCCGGTCGCCGGCTGCGGGTGCCGTGGCCCCAGGTGCGGGTGGAGGTCGCCACCGGCACCGAGGTCGTGGGCTTCACCGTGGCCTGTCCCGCCCTCGCCCACGACGCCAGGGCGGCGGCACCGCCGGTGGCCGGCGACACCGTCGGCGGCCTCGGGCTCGATCGTGCCGCCGGGTACTTCCGGGCCCTGGTGGCCCTGTGCGAGCCGCGCCTGCGCGACCCGTCGTCGGTCGAGGTGGCCACCGTCGCCCAGGTCGCCCGCGCCCTCAGCCGACTGCCCGACGAACCCGACCGCGTGTCGATCAAGGCCGTCGAGCGCCGCCTCGCCCACGTCCGCAGCCGGGTCGCCATCGGCGGTGACAACCCCGACGGCGTCTCGGCCGCGGGGCTCGAGGTCCGCGACGCGTCGCGGCGCCTGGTCGACCTGGCCCTGCGCACCGGCACCGTGACCGTCGCCGACCTGACCCTCCTCGACCCGACGGCCGCCGGATCGGGCCCCTCGGTCGACGATGCCGGCGCCGGGGTGGTGAACCCGTGACCGAGCTCCCACCGGGCGCCAGCCCGGTCGACCGTCTCGGCCCCGGGGCCCGGGTGCGCGAGTGGAAGGTCACGCGCTTCATCGCGCGGGGCGCGTTCGGCCAGGTGTTCGAGGCCACTCGCGATTCGTGGCGGAATGACGAGCCGCCGTGCGCGCTCAAGGTGTTCGACCCGATCCTCTCCTCGGCGGCGCGCAGCGCCCTGGTCACTGAGTTCGGCCTCCTCCGCGGGGTCCGCCACCCCCACCTGATCGCCGGGGAGGACGCCTTCGACATCGACGACGGACCTCTCGCCGGCTGCGTCGTGTTCGTGCTCGAACGGGCCGACACCGACCTCGGCTCGGAGGTCGCCCAGCGGGGCCCGCTGCCGGCCGGAGAGGTCGCCGCCATCGGATCCCAGCTGGCCCTGGGCCTGGCCGCCCTGCACGACGGGGGCCACCTCCACGGCGACGTGAAGCCGGAGAACGCCCTGCGCGCGGAGGAGGTCTGGAAGCTGGGCGACTTCGGGGTCAGCGCCACCCTCCAAGGGTCCTACGCCCGGCCCATGGGGGCGACCCTCGACTACCGACCGCCGGAGGTCGCGTCGCCGTCGGCCGAGGGTCGCGTTCACCGCTCGGCCGACATCTGGGCCCTCGGCACCACCCTGTGGGTCGTCGCCAGCGGCCAGCACCCCTTCGTGGGCGACGATGCGGCGGTGCGCCACGCGGCGGTGCTCCGCGACGACCGGCGCCCGGCACCGGCGCTGAACCGGGCTCTCGCCGACCTCATCGATCGACGCTGCCTGAGCCCGGACCCCCACATCCGCGCCAGCGCCGCCGAGCTCGCCGCCGAGCTGCGGACCCTCGCCGAGGTGGCAGGAGCGACGATGCCGGTGGCATCACCCTCGACCATCGCGCCGTCGCCAACCGCAGTGTCGGTCAGCAACGCGCCGACGGCCGTCGACGCGCCGACGGTCCCGGCCGCCGCCGTCGTCGGTCCGACGGTCCCCGCTTCGCCGCCGCCCGGACGGATCGCGCCCTCCTCGTTCGCCCCCGCCGAGGGCGTCGGGTTCGCTGCTGAGAGTCGCCCGGTGCCGGACCCTGCGCCTCACGGCGTCGCACCCCGGGCGCCGATGGCGCGCCGGGTGCTGCTGGTGGCGCTGTTGGTCGGCGGCGCCGTGGGCGGACTTCTCGCCGAGGTGGCATCGCTGGTCGCCGCCGCGGCCCCCGGCGGGCTCGGAGCCCGGCGGGCCGCCTACGCGGTGCTCACCGTCGTCCTCCTCGTCGTGGTGGGCGCGGCGGCGCGCCCACGCGCCGAGGCGCGCGTCGGGCGCTCCGCAGTGCTCGCCGCCCTCGTGGGCGCCATCATCATCGTCGCCGTGGTCACCGTCGTGCTGTTCGGGGTCGCGTGAGCGAGCAAAGACTCGAAACCGCCACCCTCGTGCGCTCGTCAGCCCGATCAAGGCGGCCAGAACGTGGAGGCCCTCGTGCGGTGGAGAGGATGGGCGTGGGGGTCGCCCCCCATGGCGGGGCGGCCGGCCGACATGGTCCTCTGAAGCCCATGGACACCTACCTCATCCCCACCCCTCGCCGTGCGCCGCGCCGCCGCCGGGGCGCCCTGGCCGTTCTCGTGGCCGCCGCCGTCGTCGGCTCCGGGTGCACCGGCGCCCTGAGCAGCTCCGATGGGGGTGGCACTCCCACGACCGCGCCGGCCGAGCGACTCGACGCCTGGCCCGACTCGCCGGCGGCGGTGACGACCACCTCGCCGGCGAACCCGGACGTCGAGATCGGCGTCCGGCCGCTCGTCCGCGAGCCCGACGGCACGACCACCCTGCTGATCGACGTGATCAACGAGGGCAGCCGGTCCGTCAGCACCAGCGCTCTCTTCGGTACCGACCGCCTGGCCGACGCCGACCTGCTCACCGACTCCGGGGTGCGGCACCAGCCGGTGTGCGCGTCGGGCGGTGGGTGCTTGGCGTCGGGTGACCGGACGATCGAGCCCGGCGCCACCGCCACCCTGCACGCCACGTTCGCCTCGGTCGCGGCCGAGACGGAGGAGGCCCGCGTGGCTCTGCCGCGGTGGCGGCCCGCCGACGGCGTGCCGGTCGAGACCGTCGCCGGGTTCGCGACCGCACCGTCGGTCACCACCGCGGTCGAGGAGGACCCGGACCACGAGGTGGTCGTCGGGGGCGCCTGGCGCACGCCCGAGGGCATCCTCGTGCGCATCGATGACGTGAACGGCACCGGGGACGAGCTGTCCACCAGCCAGCTGGTCGACCTCGACGGGGTGACCATCGTCGACCCCGCCACCCTGCGGTCCGGCGCCACCCGTCGAGCCGAGGGCGACCCGGTGCGCGAGCCCGCACCGGAGGACCCCGTGGCCGCCGGGGAGAGCGCGCGCCGCCACGTGCTGGTGGCCGACCTGGCCGACCGACCCTCCCGCATCCTGGTCACCATCCCGGGCACCCGCCGCACCCTCCCGGTGGAGGTCCGCACCGGCGCCGTCCCTGAGGCCGACCTCCCGACCGACGGCCTCGACGACCCGAGCACGGTCGCGCTCGACGGCGCCCGGCGCACCGAGCGTGACCCGGCCGTGGCCCTCGGTGAGCCCGATGACGTGGCGACCGATGAGACCGGTCCCATGATCGAGCTCCCCGACGCCCGCCCGCCGCTCACCTCCGAGGCCCAGCCGGCGTGGTCGTTCGCCCCTCGCGCCGTGGTGCGCATCAGCGACGAGCGCTCGGTGCTCTACACCGACCTGTCCAACCAGGGCGGCGACGGCACCTGGCCCTCGGGCCCGGGCTACGACCTCGACGAGGTCGCCCTGATCGACCCCGCCCGCGAGCAGCGCCTGGGCGTGCTGCTGGGCGCCGGGAACGACACCCTGGGCTCGTCGAGCTCGTCGTCGGTGCAGGACGGCCAGTCGCGCACGGTCCACGTGGCCTTCCCGCCGGTGGCCGAGGGATCGACCTCGGTCACCGTCGACATCCCCGGCTTCGGCCGCGCTGACGATGTGCCAGTGATCGAGGGCCCCGAGGTCGCACCGCAAGACGCGGCGGTGGCGGCCTCGATGCCCGATGACTCCGACGGTCGGCTGCGCGTCGACGTGCTCGACGTGGGCCGCCTGCCCGGTGACGCCGGCACGCTCGTCCGGCTCCGGCGGGTCAACGACACCGCCCCCGACGCCTACGAACCGCCCACCGACATCTGCGACGTGAGCCTGTCGGACCCCGACTCCGACCGGCGCTTCGAGCCCCTCAGCCCCTGCGTCTCGACCGAGTGGACGCGGTCGCTCGGCACCGGCGAGGGCCTCGTCTACGAGCTGCGGTTCCCGACCCTGCCCGATGACGTGGAGCAGGTCACCGCCGATCTCGAAGGATGGTTCGGCAGCGGCCCGGTGCGGGTGACCGACGACGCCGAGCCCTGGTACCTGGACCTCCCCCGTGCCGCCGACGCCCCCGAGGGCGACACGCTGGTCGGTTCGGTCGGCGTGGCCGACGACCTGCAGACCGAGGTCCGCTCCGGCGACGAGGTCGACCTGAGCCTCGACACCGACGTGCTCTTCGCCTTCGGGTCCGCCGAGCTGACGCCTGAGGCCACCACCCGCCTGCGCCAAGTGGCCGAGCGCCTCGCCGGTGAGGTGAGCGGCACGATCGAGGTGGTCGGCCACACCGACAGCGTGGGCGACGACGCCGCCAACCAGACGCTGTCGGAGCAGCGGGCCCGCGCCGTGGCCGACGTGCTTGCCGCGATCCTCGGCTCGGCGGTCGAGCTCGACGCCCTGGGCCGGGGCGAGTCCGAGCCGGTGGCCGACAACGAGGTCGACGGCCGCGCCAACCCCGACGGGCAGGCGCGGAACCGGCGGGTCACCGTGACCTACGCGGCCGGCTGACCCGCTCCGGCGGGCGACGCACGGATCCGGTCCCGGTCCCTTCGGGGGACCGGGACCGGTCGCGTCGCCGCATCGTGACCATGCTTGGTCAGACGCCCTGCTTGCGAGCCCGGAGCACGAGGGTGGGCGGCACCCACGCCATGGGCTCGACCCACGCCCCGTCGGCGACGAGGTCCTGGCGGGCCGCAGGTTCGAGCAGCTGGTCGACGCGGAAGTTCGTCCGGGTGAGCGACGTGAAGAGCATTCCGGTGGTGCGGGGTACGTCGGTGACGCGGTCGCCGCCCCGGTCGACGACGTAGGGCGTCGTGTCGTGGTAGGTGCGGCGGAGCACCGGCGGCGAGTCGGCCGGGGCGGCGAGCCCCTGCGCTCCGGCGACGAACATGGTGAAGACCGGGTGGGGCAGGGAGAACACGAGCGGCGCCTCCTGCTTGAGCACCCGGTGGACCTGGCGGAAGACCCGGTCGAGATCGGGAACCTCGGCCAAGGCGTACGCCGAGTAGGCGACGTCGATCCCATCGGCGCGGACGAAGGCCAGCTCGGCCGGGCTGGCGTGCTGCAGCTCGACCTTCACCCCTGCTTCCTCCGCGGCGTGGCGCGCCACCTCGAGCTGCTCGGCCGACGGGTCGACGGCGATCACCTTGGCGCCGGCCCGGGCGAAGGCGACCGCGGCGTGGCCGGCCCCGCAGCCCAGGTCGAGCACCCGCTTGCCCTCCAGCGGGCCGAGGAGGCGCAGCTCGACCTCGGTCGGGATGCCGGGACCGTAGGTGGCCACGTCGGTGGGACGATCCCGCCCGTCGGGGGCGGCGGCGGTGTACCGGGACCAGGGTGAAGCGGGTGCTCCGGTGGAGGCGTCGGACATGAGGGGAGTCTCGCGATGCACGGGACCGCCGCCGCGGATGGCGGTCGGCGTCGTTGACCGGGGCGGGGGGATCGACCTCGACGCGACCCTCGCGGCGGGCGGCGACGCGGGCCGGGCGTGCGACGCGACCGCAGGGACCCACCGCTAACCTCAGGGCCGTGCCCTTCCGCCCCGATGAGATGCAGGGTGCCCGACCGGGTGGTGAGATCGACTACCGCTTGGCCCGGCGCCACCTGATCGCGGAGCACAAGCGCGGTCGCCTGGCGCGAGGCGAGGTGTGCGACGCGCACCCGGAGCTCATCCGGGCGGCCCGCGAGGTCGGCGATGTCACCGGCACCGACTGCCCCATCTGCGAAGAGCACAAGCTCGTGCTGGTGAGCTACGTCTTCGGCCCCCGGCTCCCCGCCTTCGGCCGGTGCATCACCAAGAGGTCCGAGCTGCAGGCCTTCAACCGTCGGGCCGGCACCTACACCTGCTACGTGGTGGAGGTGTGCCCCGACTGCGGGTGGAACCACCTGGCCCGCACCTGGGTCCTCGGTCGGGGTGACGCCGTCAGCAAGCGGGCCGCGCCCTCGGCCCGGTGACCAGCAGCAGCGGCTGACAGCTGTCGGCGGCGGTCCCCGCGGTCGGCGCGCCGGTCCCGCAGTCGGTGGCCCGGTCTGCAGCCGACGGTGACCGGACCGACGGCCTCCGGTACGCTCGTCGCTCGTACCGGTCATCTGATCGGTGCCGTCCGGTGACCGGCTCCGCCCGCCCACCACCTCTCCACCATGCGCCACCGCCCGATCCCGGCCCACAACCTGAAGACGACGCGCTCGGGCGCGATGAAGCGCCGCAACATCTTCTGGCGCTGGCGGCGGCTCTTCTACCTCGTGACGCTCGTGATGGTCACCGGGGTGGCCGGGGTCGGCTTCGTCGTGGCCGAGATCGAGCTCCCCATCGCGCCCGAGCCCGAGGACCAGACCACCTTCGTCTGCACCGCTGAGGTCGCACCCGGCCAGTGCAACGAGGACACCGCCGCCGCGTCGCTCCACGGCGAGGAGGACCGCGTCAACGTCGACCTCGACGAGATCCCCGACGTGGCCGTCAACGCCGTGATCGCTGCGGAGGACCGGGACTTCTTCGACCACGGGGGGGTCGATCCCGTCGGCATCACCCGGGCCGCCCTCTCCGACATACGGGGGGGCTCGGCCTCGCGCCAGGGCGGCTCCACCATCACCCAGCAGTACGTCAAGAACGTGTACCTCACGAGCGACCGCACCCTCACGCGCAAGATCCGCGAAGCGGTGTTGGCCATCAAGCTCGAGCAGGAGATCTCCAAGGAGCAGATCCTCGAGAACTACCTGAACACCATCTACTTCGGTCGGGGCTCCTACGGCATCGGCGCCGCCAGCCGGGCCTACTTCTCCAAGGACGTGAGCGAGCTCAGCCTGCCCGAGGCGGCCCTGCTCGCCGGGCTGATCCGCTCCCCGCAGCGGGCCGAGCCCGACCGGTACCCCGAGGAGGCGCGCCGCCGCCGGCGCACGGTGCTCGCCGGCATGCTCGAGGAGGAGATGATCACCGAGGCCGAGCGCGACCGCGCCGACGAGTGGCCCTTCGACACCTACCACGATCTCGCCCGCTGGTCGCCGGGCAACGGCGTCGAGGTGAAGCCCGACGTCGCCCTGTTCGGGGGGGAGTTCTTCGTCGAGCAGGTGCGCAAGCAGCTCACGGACCGCTACGGCAACGACGCGGTGTTCGGGGGTGGGCTGCGGATCTACACGACGCTCGACCGCGGCCTGCAGGAACATGCCTACCGGGCCGTGACCGAGACCCTGGACCAGCCCGGCGACCCCGCCGGCTCGCTCGTCGCCATCGACGACAACGGCCAGGTCCGGGCCATGATGGGCGGCCGTGACTACGGCGAGGACCCGCTCAACCTGGCGGTGGGCACGGCCGGAGGCGGCGGCGGCCGCCAGCCCGGGTCGACGTTCAAGGCCTTCGCCCTGGCCGAGGCGGTCAAGCAGGGCTACTCCATCGAGTCGCAGGTCGACACGCCCTCGGCCGAGACCTTCCCCGACGCCGACGCGGGGGAGGACTGGGAGGTGCGCGGCGGCTGCTGCGGGGGCAGGGCGACCCTCGTCGAGGCCACGGCCCGGTCGTCCAACACCGCCTACGCCCAGCTGATGATCGACCTCGGCCCGGAGCGGGTGGGGCAGATGGCCGCGGACCTCGGCGTGTCGGCCGACCTGGGCGAGGAGATCTATCCCTCTGCGGTGCTCGGCACCGCCAGCGTGTCGGTCATGGACATGGCGGCCGCCTACTCGACCTTCGCCAACCGGGGCACCCAGATCGAGCCGCGCGTCATCACGCGGGTCGAGCGGGCCGACGGCACGCTGGTCGAGGAGTTCACCGCCACGCGCACCACCGTGTTGAGCGTCGACCAGGCGTCGCGGGTCACCTACTCCCTGGAACAGGTCATCGACCACGGAACCGGTGAGGCGGCCGACATCGGCCGCCCGGCGGCGGGCAAGACCGGCACCACCCAGGAGAACCGCGATGCCTGGTTCGTCGGCTACACCCCGACCCTCACCGCCTCGGTGTGGATGGGCTACGTCGACAACCGTGAGATGGCCGACGTCAGGGGGGGTCTGGTCCAGGGCGGCTCCCTGCCCGCCGACATCTGGCGCACGTTCATGGACAGGGCCCTCGAGGACGCCGAACCGGTCGACTTCATGGAGCCGGCCGATCTGGACGCCGGGCGCGAGCTCGACCCCGGGTCCGGGTGACAGCCTCGTTCCCGCTCCGCTCGGGGGGCCGTGGATCGGTTTGGCCTCCCCGCCCGTCGGAGAGTGCCGGGACCGCAAGACCGATGCCACCCGCACCCAGGAGGAGCCATCTCATGCCGAGACTGAAGCAGCCCATCACCGATGACAGCATCAAGGTCCGCCAGCTCACCCACTACCAGTTCAGCTGGATCGCCCCTGACGAACCGGGGAGCGACGGGGCCTACACCCTCCAGCTCGTCCTCGACGAGGGCGCCTGGGAGGAGGTCCTCACCCTGAGCGGCGAAGACGCCGACAACCTCCAGGACCTCCTCGTGACCCAAGACGTCATCCACTACGACGTCGAGCGCCGCGTCCTCATGTTCGGCACCACGAAGGTCGGCGGGCCATAGGGCCGTCGAAGCCGCTCGCCCGCCCACCGACGTGGCCGGGCTCGGGCCAGCGTCGACGTGCCGTCGGAGCCTCAGGGCCGGGCGGCGGGGCCGTCGCCCCCGGAGACGAGCTGATGGGGGTAGTGGGCGGTGCACGCCGCGCACCAGCGTTCGATGTCGTCGACCCGGATGACCGTCGGCTCCCGGTCCCACGACTCGGGGGTGACGTACAGGCGTTGGACGGTGAAAAGGTCGTCGCACCCCACCGTGCCGCAGCTCTCGCAGGTGCCGTTCTCCACCGCGGTGAGGCTACGAGGCCGGGGACGGCACCGGTGGGAACCCCGTGCCCCGGTTGACGGGGCGCCGGGAGCGACCGGTACGCTACAGGCACCGCTGGCAGCCACCATGGCGCTGGACGGAACCAGGAGGAAGCCCCATGGGCTCGACCGGTGCCGACGCTTGCCGTCGTCCGCTGACCGCCCCCGTCATCCGCGACCGGAAGGTCGCGAACGGCGCCGACAGGCTCGTCATGGTCACCGCGTACGACGCCCCCGGGTCCCGCGCCGCGGATGCCGCCGGGGTCGACATGATCCTGGTCGGCGACTCCCTCGCCATGGTGGTGCTCGGCTACGACGACACCCTCCAGGTGACCGTCGCCGACATGGCTCACCACACCGCAGCGGTCGCCCGGGCTCGGCCCTCCGCCCTCGTCGTCGGTGACCTGCCCTGGATGAGCTACCACGTCGACCGGGCCGAGACGGTTCGCAACGCCGCCGCCCTGGTGCGCGCCGGGGCGGGAGCGGTGAAGCTCGAGGGCGGGCGCAAGCGCCTGGCGATGGTCGAGGCCATCGTCGACGCCGAGATCCCGGTGATGGGCCACATCGGCCTCACCCCGCAGTCGGTCCGGTCCCTCGGCGGGTTCAAGGTGCAGGGCCGCACCAGCGAGGGCGCGGTGCAGCTGGTCTCCGCGGCCAAGGCCCTGGCCCACGCCGGCGCCTTCGCCATCGTGCTCGAGGCGATCCCCGACGAGGTGGCCCGGATGGTCACCGACGCGGTCGACGTTCCCACCATCGGCATCGGGGCCGGCCCCCACTGCGACGGCCAGGTGCTGGTGTACCACGACGTGCTCGGCATCGAGGAGCGCATCCGCCCCAAGTTCTCCCGGCGCTATGCCGAGCAGGGCGCGGACGCCACCGATGCCCTCAGCCGCTTCGCCGCCGATGTGCGCAGGGGCGCCTTCCCCGGCCCCGAGGAGACCTACCACCTCTCGGCCGAGGTGGCCGAGACCCTGGGCCTCTACGGCGCGGCGCCGAGCGCTGAGCGGATCTGACGGGCTCGGTCCGGAGGCGGCTGCCGTGGGGCAGGATGGCGCGGTGAGCGACACGGGCGGGGCGAGCGACGACGACGACGATGAGGAGGACGGCTCGGCGCGCCCGGCGCGGCCGGCCGGGGCCCTCGACGGGATCATCCTCCTCTGGGGCTCGCGCTTGTTGCTCGCGGCGGGCGCGGTCGTGGTGCTGGCGGCCCTCGTGCTCATGGTGACCGACGACGAGGACGGCGGCGGCGGCGACGAGCCGACCAACACGTTCGGCACCATGACGCCGGACGCGACCACCGAGCCCTCGGACCCGTCCGGCGCCCCGTCGACCGAGGACGGCGCGGTCGCGTCCCTGCCCGAGGTCGACGGCCCCTTCGCCGCCGGGCGGACGCAGATCCCGGGCTTCGGCGAGGTCGAGGTGCACGTCATCGACGGGCCCGACGGTGAGCCGATCGTGCTCTGCGTCCTCCTGGCGGAGACCCCTGATCAGCGGCGTCAAGGGCTGATGCGGGTCGAGGACCCGTCCCTCGGTGGCTACGACGGGATGCTCTTCACCTTCGACGAGGACCAGGACGGCGGCTTCTGGATGAGAGACACGCCGCTCCCGCTGTCGGTCGCGTACCTCGACGACGACGGCGCCGCGGTCGACACCCAGGACATGGAGCCGTGCCTCTCCGAGGGCCCCGACTGCCCCAGCTACCCGTCGTCGGACCGGTTCCGCCAGGCCCTCGAGGTGCCCCAGGGCGGCCTCGAACGCCTCGGGCTCCACGCCGGCTCGGACGCGCGCCTGGAGGTCGCGGGCGCCTGCCGCGATGCCTGAGCGGTCCTCGACCGGCCCTCGTTGTCGCACCCCCCTGGCATGCTCGGGGCATGGCTCGATCCCCCGCCGCGGCGCCGGCCGCCGCCCACCTCGCTTCGCAGGGGCCCGCTCCCGTAGTGTGGCCCGAGTCCAGTCAGGTTCGACCCTGCCCCGAACCGCTCGGGGCCCCGGCGCCCCCGGGTCCAGAGGGAGGTGTTGCTCGCCATGCGAGCGTATGAGTTGATGGTCATCTTCGACGGTGACCTTGATGAGTCAACGGTGCAGGGCGGCATCAACCGCATCCACGCCCAGGTCGTCGAGGCCGGCGGTGAGACGAAGTCCACCAACAAGTGGGGTTCGCGTCGATTCGCCTACGAGATCGACCACAAGAACGTGGGCTTCTACGTGGTGCTCGAGATCCTGGCTGAGCCAGGCGCCCTCGACCGCCTCGAGAACACCCTGCGGCTCGCGGACGAGGTCGTCCGCCACAAGCTCATCCGACTCCCCGACACCGAGGCCGCCACGCGCGGCCTCATCGGTGGGTCGGCCCCGGCCGAGGCCGGGGCATAGTCCGGAGGACGACACCGATGCCCAACGACAACTCAGTGACCCTCACGGGGAACATCACCCGTGATCCCGAGCTCCGCTTCACACCGAGCGGCCAGGCGGTGGCCACCTTCGGCCTCGCCGTGAACCGACGCTGGCAGAACCGCCAGACCAACGAGTGGGAGGAGCAGGTCTCCTTCTTCGACGTCAAGTGCTGGGCCCAGATGGCCGAGAACGTCTCGGAGTCCCTCGCCAAGGGCACTCGCGTGGTGGTCTCGGGCCGTCTCGAGCAGCGCTCGTGGGAGACCGACCAGGGCGACAAGCGCTCCAAGGTGGAGGTGGTGGCCGACGAGATCGCCCCCAGCCTCCGCTGGGCCACCACCCAGGTGACCCGCAACGAGCGGCGCGACGGCGACGGTGGTGGCGCGGGGAGCGGCTCCGGCGGGGCATCGCGTGGGGGCGGAGGGCCCCGGCCCGACGATGGCGGCCGCAGCACGTCGACCGGTGCACCCGGCGGCGGCTCCGGCGCAAGCAACGACATGGATGAGGAGCCGTTCTGATGGCCGCAGCCAAGCCGAAGCGGGGCAAGAACAAGGACAACGCCCGGCGCAGCAAGAAGAAGATAAGCGTCCTCAACACCGAGAAGGTCGACTACGTCGACTACAAGGACGTGAACCTGCTCAAGCGCTTCATGTCCGATCGGGCCAAGATCCGCGCCCGGCGGGTCACCGGCAACAGCGCCCAGCAGCAGAGCCAGGTCGCCATGGCGATCAAGAACGCTCGGGAGATGGCGCTGCTGCCCTACACCAGCCGGGTCACCCAGCAGCGCGGTGGCGGCGGTCGGGGAGACCGTGGCGACCGTGGTGACCGGGGCCTGCGCCCCGATGGCCCGCCGCCCCGGCCCACCGCACCCCCGCCCACCAGCGGACCCGGTGAGGGCGAGGGTGACGCGCCCGGCGACGATGTCACCTCCGAGGAGGTCGAGGCCTGATGCGCGTCGTGCTCCACGCCGACGTCGACGGCGTCGGCACCAAGGGAGAGGTGGTCGAGGTGGCCGACGGCCACGCCCGCAACCTCCTGCTCCCCGCCGGGAAGGCGGTGAAGGCCACGGCCGGGGCCGAGGCCCAGGCCCAGGGCATGCGTCGCCGACGCTCCGTCCGCGACGCCAGCGACCGGGCGGCCGCCGAGGAGATCGCCAAGGTCCTGGTGCCCAGCACCATCTCGGTGCGGGCCAAGGCGGCCGGCACCGAGGGTCGTCTGTTCGGCTCGGTCGGCACCGCCGAGGTGGCCGACGCCATCGAGGAGCAGACCGGCATCGTGGTCGACAAGCGCAAGCTCGTCCTCGACGAGCCCATCAAGGAGACCGGTGAGTTCCAGGTGACCGCCCGCCTCCACCCCAACGTGCAGTTCCCCGTCCGCCTCGAGGTCGTGGGGGCCTGATGACCTGGCGGTCCGGCGCCCTCGGGGGCCGGACCGGTTGCGCCCCCCGAGCGACGTCGACCCGCGCGCGGGTCGACGCCCAGGGCGCGCCCCCGCTCTGGGGTGTGCTGCGACGCGCGTGCGCCTCCGATTGGCGCCGGCCGCTCGTCCCCAGGCGAGGGCGGTTGTCCACCGCTCGTCCACAGGCAATCGCCAGTAGCGATCCACAGGCCCGATCGGCTTGGGTGAAGGGCACGGGGAGCACGCGATGCGGCTGCTCGCGCGAGGTCCGCCGCCGGTCGGCGCGCGGCACCTCGCGCCGCGCGTCGAACAGCTCCGCGCCCCGCTCGCGCGCTCGTGCCCGAGTGCTCCCAGCCCGAGGTGACCCCCTCTCATGACCGACGACGAGCCGATGTTCGACGACGAACCGCCGCCCGAGCGCACCACCCGATCCCGATCGCGGCCGACCGCCGGTGGGCGGGTGCCGCCGCACAACATCGACGCCGAGCGGGCCCTGCTGGGCGCGCTGTTGCTCTCACGTGACGCGGTGGCCGCCGCCGCCGAGGTCATCCCGGGCTCCGACGTCTTCTACCGCCCTGCGCACCAGCACATCTACGAGGCGGTGTCGGTGCTCACGGCCAAGGGCGAGGTGGCCGATCCCATCACCGTGGCCGACGAGCTGCGGCGCCGCGACCTGCTCGACGGCGCCGGTGGCACCGCTGCCCTCGTCGATCTGCAGGCCGATGCCCCCGGCACCGCCAACGCCGCCCACTACGCCCGCATCGTCCGCGACCACTCCCTGCTCCGGCGCCTGATCGGCGCCGCCGGCTCGATCTCCGAGCGGGCCTACGGGGTGCCCGAGGACGTGCGCAAGGCGGTCGACGAGGCCGAGTCGCTGGTGTTCGACATCGCCCGCCACGAGGGGGAGGGCAGCACGGCCCGGCTCACCGACCTGCTCAGCGAGACCCTGACCCGCATCGAGATCCTCCACGATCGGGGCTCGGAGATCACCGGCACGCCCACCGGCTACTACGACATCGACGAGCTGACCGCCGGGCTCCAACCCGGTGCCCTGGTGGTGATCGGCGCCCGTCCCGCCATGGGCAAGACCGCCCTGGCCCTGGGCATGGCGTCCAACGCGGCCATGAAGGGCGAGCACGCCATCTTGTTGTTCTCCCTCGAGATGAGCAAGGTCGAGCTCGTCCAGCGGATCCTCTGCGCCGATGCCCGCGTCGACTCGAAGAAGATCCGCAACGGTCGGCTGTCAGACCCGGACTGGAACGCCATCGCGGCGTCGATGGGGCGCCTGGGCGACGCCAAGATCTGGATCGACGACAACCCCAACGTGTCGATCATGGAGATCCGCTCCAAGGCCCGGCGCCTCCGCAGCGAGATCGGTGGCCTGAGCATGGTGATCGTCGACTACATCCAGCTGATGACCGGCCGCACCAACGCCGAGAGCCGCCAGGTCGAGGTGGCCGAGATCTCCCGTGGGCTCAAGCTCCTCGCCCGCGAGCTCGAGTGCCCGGTGGTCGCCCTCGCCCAGCTCAACCGCGGCCTCGAGCAGCGCGCCGACAAGCGCCCCATGCTCTCGGACCTTCGCGAGTCGGGGTCCCTCGAGCAGGATGCGGACGTCGTGATGTTCCTCTACCGCGACGAGGTCTACGAGCCGACGGCCGAGAACGCCGGCCTGGCCGAGGTCATCGTGGCCAAGCAGCGCAACGGGCCCACCGGCGTGGCCCGCCTGAGCTTCCTCGGACACCTGACCCGCTTCGAGTCCATGCCCCGCGACTGATCACCGCCTTGGGGCCATGCCCCGCGTTGACCAGCCGGCTCCGGGCGACGTCGACTCGGTGCCTGTTGGCGCGGCCTCTCAGTCGCCGAGGTGATGGGGCGCACCGGACGGGGCGTCGGCCCTCGTCCGGCTCTGACCGGGGTACGCAGGTGGGGGCCGTGTGTGAGGATCGCCCGGTGCCGGTCGGCCGCTACGCCCCCAGCCCCACCGGGTCCCTGCACCTGGGCAACCTGCGCACCGCCCTGGTGGCTTGGCTGGCCGCCCGCGTCGACGGCAGCGCCTTCCTCCTGCGGAGCGAGGACCTCGACCCGGCCTCGCGGCCCGAGCACGAGGCCGCACAGCAGGCGGACCTCGCGGCCCTGGGCCTCGACTGGGACGGGCCGGTCGTCCGCCAGTCCGAGCGGCGCGACCTCTACGAGGACGCCATCGGCCGCCTCACCACCGCGGGCCTGACCTATCCCTGCTTCTGCACCCGGCGGGAGATACAGGACGCGACCCGAGCGCCCCACGGCGTGGCCCCCGACGGCGCCTACCCGGGCACCTGTCGCGCCCTCACCCACGCCGATCGGGCGGTGCACCAGGCGACCGGTCGGCCCCCCGCCCTGCGGCTGCGGGGCGGAGCCGCCCGGGTGGAGGTGGTCGATGCCCTCGCCGGCCGGGTGTCGGGCCTGGTCGACGACGTCGTGCTGCGCCGCAACGACGGGCTGCCCGCCTACAACCTGGTGGTGGTGGTCGACGACGCCGCCCAGGGCGTCGGCGAGGTCGTGCGGGGCGACGACCTGCTGGGCTCCACTCCCCGCCAGGTCCACCTGGCGCGCCGTCTCGGCCTCTCGGTGCCGACCTACCTCCACGTGCCCCTCGTGCTCGGTCCCGACGGGGCGCGCCTGGCCAAGCGCCACGGCGCGGCGACCCTTGCCAAGCTCGGCGGTGACGAGGTCCGCGCCCTTCTGTCCCGTTCGCTCGGCTTGGCCGCAGAGGGTGAGCCCACCGACCTCCCGACGCTGCTCGGCCGCTTCTCCCGGGACCGGCTGCCCCGGGAGCCCTGGGTGCTGCGCGACCTCGGCCCCGGCTGACCCGACGCCCGCGGCGCGCCCGGCCCCTGCGCTGGGTAGGTTGTCCTCGTGGGGAACCCCGAGGCCACCGACGACCCGACACCCGAGACGGGACCGTCGGAACCCCCCCTCCGCCGCTGGCGCGCCGGTCGGGTCGGGGTGATCATGGCGGTGGCCGCCCTGGTCCTCGCGCTCGCGGCGGCGGGGATCGCCGTGGTCGGCAGTGACCCCGACCGGGTCGCGGCGACGGTCGACGCCGGCCCCACCACCCCCGACGATGCCGTCATCGCCGGCAGCTGGCCCACCACCACCGCCGCGCCGACCATCGCGACCGCGACGACGACCACGCCACCGACCACGACCACGCCGACCACCCAGACGACCACGCCCACGACGCCCGCGATCCCGACGCCCGCGATCCCGACGCCCGCGACCCCGACGCCCGCGACCCCGACGCCCCCGACGCCCTCGGCCCCGACGCCCTCGGCCCCGACGGCCACGGGGGCACCGTCGTCGCCCACCGCGGAGGACGGTCTGATGCTGGCCTCTCCGCTGCCGCGCTCGTGGGCCGACAGCTACCTGGTCGCCGACGCCAAGGGCCCGGGCGTGGCGCTCCACACCCGACCGGGCGTCCCGGTACCGAGCGGACGGGTGCTCGAGAACCCCACCTTCGAGGGCCTCGACCTCGTGTTCCTGGTGCGGGACCGCGAGCCGGGATGGCTCTTGGCCCAGATCATGTCGCGCCCCAACTCGGCGATGGCGTGGATCAAGGAGTCCGACGTGACCCTGCGTCACGTGCCGCACCACATCGTGATCGAGCGGGGAGCACGGCGGCTGACCGTCTACGCCGGCGATGAGGCCCTGCTCCAGACCTCGGTCGCCACCGGCAAGGACTCGTCGCCCACCCCGCTCGGCACCTTCTTCGTCGACGGCTTGGTGCGGCTCTCCCCGCCGCATGAGGCCTACGGCGCCGGGCAGGTCAGCTTCAGCGGCTACTCAGAGGTGTACGAGAGCTTCGGCGGGGGGGTTGGCCAGGTGGCCATGCACGGCACCCAGAACCCTGCACTGATCGGCACTCCGGCCAGCAACGGCTGTGTCCGCCTCACCAACGACGACATCGAGGCGGTCATGGCACTGGCACCGACCGGCACCCCGGTCGAGGTCGTCCCCTAGCCCCAGCCGGGTCGCTACTGAGGGTCGGGCGGCGGGGGTGGCGGCTGCTTGCGCCGGGTGTCGGCCTCGGCCTTGTCGACGAGGCCCTGAGCCCGTCCCGCCGCCTTGTCGATCTTGCCGCGGTGCTTGCCCTGGGTGCGGTCGTCGATGGTCTTGGCAACCTTGTCGATGCTCCCTCCGACCTTCTCCGCGTTCTGGCCGACCGCGTCCTTGGCCTTCTCGGCCAGGGGTCGGGCGTTCTTGACCAGAAGTCTGCTCAGGAAGCTCATGGACGTCTCCTCCTCGGATGCGCCGGACCACGTGATCCGGAGGGTGTGCCGCGCCACCCGGCGCGCTCCGAGGGTACCGATGAGGCGGGGCCTCCGGCACGCGCGCCGGCCGCGAGCGCGCCTGGCGAGGACCGGGACACGTCATCGGCTCCGGACGCGCGACGCTGGTCGGATGCTCGATTCGCTCCGTCGCCGCCTGAAGCGCACCAACGAGGACCTCCACGCCGAGAGCCTCCAGGCCCGGTTCACCGACGCCAGCTGCTCGCGCATCGACGAGGCAGCCGACCGGGGGCCGGTGCGGATCCGGGGCGAGGTGGCCGGCCTCCAGGTCGTGCCCCGCGCCGGGGCCCCCTGCTTGGAGGTCACCGTCGACGACGGCACGGCGCGCGCGGTGGCCGTGTTCACCGGGCGCACGCGCGTCGGGGGCCTCGACCCGGGCCGGCCGGTGGCGGTCGAGGGGATGGCTCGTCGTCACGGCGGGCGCCTGGTGCTGTTGAACCCCTCCTACACGCTGTTGCCCTGACCCGGCCCGCCCCTTCCGGCGGCCTCTCAGCCTTCGATGTCGACCGGCGGGGTGGGCGTTGCGCTCTCCCCGGTGTCGGACCCCAGCAGCACCGACACCACCTCGTCCTCGGCCTCCGGCGTGGTGAGGACAAGGACCTCGTCGCCGCTGCGCAGCACGCTGTCGCCCCGGGGGACGATGACGTGGGAGTCGCGAAGGATGGCCACGACGGTGGAGTCGCGAGGCAGGGCCAGCTCGGCCAGGTCGAGGCCGACCGACGGCGACGCGTCGGTGAGCGTCGCCTCCGACAGTCGGGCCCTCCCCCCCTCGAACGACAGCAGCCGCACCAAGGTGCCGACCGACACCGCCTCCTCGACGAGGGCGGTGAGCAGGTGCGGGGTCGAGACCGAGACGTCGACCCCCCAGGCCTGCGTGAACATCCACTCGTTGCGGGGGTTGTTCACGCGCGCCACGACGCGGGGGACGGCGAACTCCTGCTTGGCCAGCAGGGAGATGACGAGGTTGTCCTCGTCGTCGCCGGTGACGGCGGCGACCACGTCGGCCTGCGCCACCTCGGCCTTGTCGAACTCGCTCACCTCGCAGGCGTCGGCCACGACCCAGCGCACGCCGGGGGTCTCGCCGACCTCGAGCGCGGTCTCGGTGCGGGCCGGGTCGACCTCGACGATCGTGACGTCGTGGCCCGCGTCGGCCAGGTCGGTGGCGATGAACGTGCCGACGTTGCCGCCTCCGGCGATCACGATCTTCATGGGCGGGGCGCCTCTCGAGCGACGGGCGGGTGAGCGACGGGCGGATGAGCGACGGGGAGGCGGGCGACGGTCACGGGTGCGACCCTGACGTCGGAGGAGCCGACAGGCGCTCGTCGAAGGCGTCGATGTCGTCGCCCCCGAGAGCGACGTGCACGGTGTCGCCGTCCTGCAGGAGCAGCTCGTGGGTCGGCATCCGGGCCACGCCGAGCCGGGTCACGGCCACGATGCGGGCGGCACCGTCGACGTCGAGGTCGAGGACGCGCCGCCCGGCCCAGGCCGGCGGCACGTTGCGCTCGACGAGCACGACCTTGGCGCTGGCGTCGATCCACTCGACCGTCGGACGTTCGGGCAGCACCCGCTGCAGCACCCGCTCGGTGGTCCACTGCACGGTGGCGATGGTGGGGATGCCCAGGCGTTCGTAGATGGCAGCCCGGCGAGGGTCATAGATGCGGGCCACGACCCGCGGGATGTCGAAGGTCTCGCGGGCGACCCGGGCGATGAGGATGTTGGAGTTGTCGCCGCTGGTCACCGCGGCCACGGCGCCGGCCTCCTCGATGCCGGCGGCCCGCAGCCGGTCGCGGTCGAAGCCCACGCCCACGACGGTGTGGCCGGAGAAGGTGTCGGGGAGCCGGGCGAAGGCCTTCGACCGGCGGTCGACGACGGCGACGGTGTGGCCGTGGGCCTCGATCGCACCGGCGAGCCCCGCTCCGACCCGACCGCACCCCACGACGACGACGTGCACGTGGACCTCCGCTCGCCGCGGAGCCCGGTGGCCGAGCGGCGGGGGCGGAGCCTAGATGAGTACCCGGAGGTGATCTCACGTCGCCGAACCTCCGGACCGACCTCGGACTCGCAGTCGGACCGGCAGCTCGTCGTAGGCTGCCCCGGCTGGGTCCCGGGGCGGATCCTCGATCCCGCTGGCAGGTGTGATGGCATCCCTCTTCAAGCGCCTGCTCGTCGGCCAGCCCTTGCCGTCGAGCGAGGAGCACAACCAGCGGATCAGCAAGCCCGTCGCCCTGGCCGTGTTCGCATCCGATGCCATCTCCTCGACGGCGTACGCCACCGAGGAGATCCTCCTCGTGCTGCTCATGGCCGTGCAGTTCCCGAAGACCCACTCCTACCTGGTGCCGATCGGGATCGCCGCGGTGGCCCTGCTCTTCATCGTGCTCACGAGCTACCGCCAGACGATCCACGCCTACCCCAACGGCGGCGGCGCCTACGTGGTGGCCAAGGAGAACCTGAGCGGCGGCGCTGGGTTGGTGGCGGGGGCCTCGCTGCTCGTCGACTACACGCTGACCGTCGCGGTGTCGATCTCCTCGGGCGTGCTCGCCATCGCTTCGGCCATCCCTGCCCTGCGCCCCGACCAGTACCGCATCGGCCTCTGCCTCGGGTTCCTCGTGCTCATGACGGTGGCCAACCTGCGGGGGCTGAAGGAGGCGGGCAAGGTCTTCGCCGTCCCCACCTACCTCTACGTGATCATGCTCGGGTCGCTGCTGGCCTTCGGGTTGACCCGCGTGTTCGCCTTCGACCTGGGCCCCATCCAGACCGGGCCCGAGCTGGCCGACGAGTTCGCCCGCGAGCACGCCCTCGCCGGGAGCGCGGCGATCTTCATCCTCCTGCGGGCCTTCTCCTCCGGCGCGGTGGTGCTCTCGGGCGTGGAGGCCATCTCCAACGGGGTGCCCACCTTCCGCCGGCCCGAGTCGAAGAACGCGTCGAGCACCCTCACGTTCATGGGGCTGATCCTGGGCCTCGGGTTCCTCGGCATCGGGGTGCTCGCCCACCACCTGCTCCCCGTGGTCGACGAGGGGGGCGAGACCGTGCTGTCACAGATGGGCAAGCACGTCTTCGGCGAGAACCCCGTTTACTACGTGTTCCAGATCGCGACGTTCGCCATCTTGATCCTCGCCGCCAACACCGCGTACGCCGGGTTCCCGCAGCTCTCCTCGATCATCGCCCGCGACGGCTACTTGCCGCGTCAGCTCGCAGCCCGAGGTGACCGGCTGGCGTTCTCCAACGGCATCATCGCCCTGGCGGCCATGGCGGGCCTACTGATCGTCGCCTTCCGGGCCGAGGTCAGCGCGCTCATCCCGCTCTACGCGGTGGGCGTGTTCACCGGCTTCAGCCTCAGCCAGGCGGGCATGATCGTCCACCACCTCCGGGAGCGCGAGCCCAGCTGGCAGCGGGGCCTGGCGATCAACGCGGTGGGTTGCGCGGCCACCTCTGTCGTGCTGGTGGTCGTGGTCGTCTCGAAGTTCTTCCAGGGGGCGTGGATCCCGGCGGTGGTGATCCCCGCCATCGTCTTGGTGTTCCGGGCCATCCGGAAGCACTACGGCCGGGTCGACCGGGCCCTCGCCGTGCCCGAGGGCTACAAGGCGCGACGCCGCACCCACACCGTCGTGGTGCTGGTGGGCCGGGTCACCAAGGGCTCGCTGGAAGCCATCGCGTACGCCCGATCACTGCGTCCGGACCGGTTGCTGGCGGTCACCGTGGTGGCCTCCGCGGAGCAGCAGGAGACCATCACCGCGGCGTGGGCGGCCCACGGCATCCCCGTCGAGCTCCGCACCCTGTACTCGCCCTACCGGGAGCTGTCGCGGCCCATCATGCGCTTCGTCGACGAGTACGACCACGAGGTCAGCGACGACTTCCTCAC
>NZ_DATLXO010000101.1:0-2640 GCF_035575815.1 Iamia sp. | reverse complement strand
CTGCTCGACCTGCCCTTCGGCGGGGCCAAGGGCGGCATCGCCGTCGACCCGGCGGCCATGAGCGCGGAGGAGCGCGAGCGCATGACCCGGCGCTTCGTGAACGGCATCTCCCACGTCATCGGGCCCTACCGTGACATCCCGGCGCCGGACGTCAACACCAACGCCCAGACCATGGCGTGGGTCATGGACGCCTACAGCGCTGGCCACGGGTGGACCCCGGCCATCGTCACCGGCAAGCCGGTGAGCCTCGGCGGAGCTCCTGGCCGCGAAGCGGCGACGGGCCGCGGCGTCATCGACGTGCTCGAAGCCCATTGCCGACACGGTGACAGTGACCTCGCCGGGCTGCGGATCGCGATCCAGGGCTTCGGCAACGTCGGCTCGTTCGCCGCGACCGAGGTGGCCCGACGCGGCGCCACGGTGGTGGCCGTCTCGGACCAGTGGGGCGGCATCCGTCGAGACGACGGCCTGGACGTGGAGGCCCTCGGCACCACGGTGGCCGCCGGTGGCCGGGTCGGCGACCACACCGGTGCCCACGACGTCATCACCAACGACGAGCTGCTCACCGGGCCCTGTGACGTGCTGATCCCTGCCGCCCTCGATGAGCAGCTCCACCGCGGCAACGCCGCCGATGTGGCGGCCTCGTTGGTGGTGGAGGCGGCCAACTACCCGACGACGCCGAGGGGTGACGAGATCCTCGGCGACCGGGGCATCGTGGTGGTGCCCGACGTGCTGGCCAACGCAGGCGGCGTCGTGGGTTCGTACTTCGAGTGGACCATGAACATCCAGCAGTTCCGATGGAAGGTCGACCGCTTCAACACCGAGCTGGCCGACCGGCTCGGCGTCGCCTACGCGGCCACGTCGGCCTTCGCCGAGGACCACGACTGCACGCTGCGCCAGGCCGCCTTCGCCCTCGGCATCGAGCGGGTCGCCGTCGCGTCGCGCCTGCGCGGCTACGTCTGAGCCGTGGCCGACGCAGATGAGCCCGCCCCCTCCGGTGAGGGGCCGCCGCGCTGGCTGGAGCCGATGGCGGCCACGCTGGCACCGGACGCACGGCCGCCGTCAGGTGAGTGGGTGTTCGAGCGCAAGCTCGACGGGGTGCGCGTGCTCGCGTCCGTCAGTGGTGACGACGTGAAGCTGCTGTCGCGCAACCGCATCCGCCAGGAGGACGTCTACCCCGAGGTCGTCGACGCCCTGGCCGAGGTGACCGCGCTCGACGTGGTGCTCGACGGCGAGGTGGTTGCCTTCGACGGCGAGCGGACCAGCTTCGAGCGGCTCCAGCAGCGGATGGGCGTCCACGACGAGGCCCGGTCGCGCCGGTCGCCCGTGGCCGTGACGTACCTCGTGTTCGACGTGCTGTGGCTGGCCGGGCGCGACGTGCGCGGGCTGCCGTGGCGGGACCGGCGGGCCCTGCTCACCCAGGTGCTCGACTCGGACCAGGTGGTGCAGCCCACCGAGGTGCTCCACGGCGATCCCGATGCACTGCTGGCCCACGCCGACGCACAGGGGTGGGAGGGCCTCATCGCCAAGCGGGCCGCGAGCACCTACCAGGGGCGCCGCAGCCGCGACTGGCTGAAGCTCAAGCTCGTGCGCCAGCAGGAGGTGGTGGTGGTCGGCTTCACCGAGCCGTCGGGCAGCCGGTCCTCGCTCGGGGCCCTGCTCGTCGGCTACCACACCGACGGTCGCCTCCGCTTCGGTGGCAAGGTCGGCACCGGGTTCAGCCAGGCCGTGCTGCGCTCCTTGCGGGCCCGGCTGGAGCCCATGGTGATCGACGCCCCGCCCGTCGTCGACCCGCCGGCCGAGCGGGGTGTCCACTGGGTGCGTCCCGAGCTGGTGGCCCAGGTCGGCTTCGGCGAGTGGAGCGCCGCGGGCCGGTTGCGCCACCCCCGCTACCTGGGCCTCCGTGAGGACAAGGACCCCGCCGACGTCGTACGCGAGGAGTGAAACGCTGAGGAGCCGACGGACATTGTGCGCTTCGACCCGGTGAGCGTCGGTTCTTGCGCCGAATCGCAGTGGTGGACGCCGCATCCCGGCGCCAGAGCTTGCTCCACCGGCGGCCGGATGCCGGAGAGCGCGTCGCTGCGTCGCGCCCCGGCACGACGCACCGACACAGGTCGAGAGAGACCCACTCCGACCCGGAGGTACGGTGCCGCCCCGTGGCCCGCGACCTGCCCTTCGACCCCATCGCCGAGGCCGACCGGCAGTGGCGTGACCATGGGTGGGAGGCGGCGGCGCCGGGGATGGGCGTCGTCACCTCGATCATGCGGACCCAGCAGATCCTCCTGGCTCGGGCCGATGCCGTCCTCGGTGCCTTCGGGCTCACGTTCGCCCGCTTCGAGGTCCTCACCCTGTTGTCGTTCACCCGCGAGGGAGCCTTGCCCATGGGTAAGCTGGGGGACCGGCTCCAGGTGCACCCCGCGAGTGTCACCAGCGCGGTCGATCGCCTCGTTCGCCAGGGCTTCGTGCGGCGCGAGCCCCACCCCACCGACGGCCGGACCACCCTCGCCGTGCTCACCGACGACGGGCGGAGCGTGGCCGCCGATGCCGCCGCCCGCCTCAACGCCGAGGTGTTCGAGGCCCTCGACCTCGACCGGTCCGAGTCGGACCAGCTCTTCGCCCTCCTCGCCCGCCTCCGACTCTGAC
>NZ_DATLXO010000100.1:0-11069 GCF_035575815.1 Iamia sp. | reverse complement strand
CGCCTGGCGTCGCGCCGGCTCGTCGTCGAGCGCAACCTCCGGCGGGTCCACGGCCCCGACCTCGACGGTCCGCGGCTCGCGGCCCTGGTGGACGCCACCTTCGCCTCCTACGCCCACTACTGGATCGAGTCGTTCCGCCTGCCCGGCACGTCGGTGGCCGACATCGACGCGCGGATGACCGCCATCGGCATGGCCCACATCGAGGCGGCCATGGACGCCGGGCGTGGGTGCATCCTCGCCCTGCCGCACCTCGGGGCGTGGGAGTGGGCGGCGTTCTGGCTCGCCAAGGTCAAGGGGTACCCCGTCACCGCAGTGGTCGAGCAGATCGAGCCGCCGGAGCTGGCCGCATGGTTCGTGGGACTGCGGCGCCAGTTCGGCATCGAGGTGGTGCCCTTCGGCCCCTCGGCCGCCGCCGCGTGTGCCAAGGCCCTGAAGGCCGGCCACGTGCTCGCCCTGCTGTGTGACCGCGACCTGGCCGGCACCGGCATCGCCGTCGACTTCTTCGGTGAGCCCACGACCCTGCCCGGCGGCCCGGCCACCCTCGCCCTGCGAACGGGTGCCCCGCTCATCCCCGCGGCGGTCACCTTCGACATCGACGGGGGCCACCTGGGCGTCGCCCTCCCGCCCCTCGACACCGAGCGCCGCGGTGCGTTGCGCGCCGATGTCGCCCGGGTCACCCAGGACCTCGCCCATGCGCTCGAGGTGCTGATCCGTCGAGCCCCCGACCAGTGGCACCTGCTGCAGCCCAACTGGCCGTCGGACCACGCCGCCCTGGCCGCCGCCGGCCTGGCCCCTGCGGCCCCGACGAGCTGACCACCCCACGGTCCGCCGCGTGGGCTGACCGACCTACGCTCGTTCCGGGTCGTCCCCCTGCTCGGACGCCCCGAGGAGAAGGGTCGATGAGCGAGCGCAGCGGCTTTCAGGTCCCTGACCACGTCCGACCGATCCGCGACGCGGTGCGGGCCTTCATGGTCGACCACGTCGAGCCGGCCGAGGGCGTGCTCCACGAGGGCGGGTCCGCGGCGGCAACGCTCATGGGCGAGCTCCAGGCCCGGGCCAAGGCCGAGGGTCTCTGGGCCCTCGGGCACCCGACCGAGCTCGGGGGCGGGGGCATGGACTTCCTCGACTACGTGTACGTCAACGAGGTGCAGGGGCGCAGCGAGTACGGCCAGATCGCCCTCGGCACCTACACCCTGCAGGACTCGCTGATGCTCCACGCCCACGCCAACCCCGGCCAGCGGGAGCGGTGGCTGCGACCGCTGGTGGCGGCGGAGATCTCACCCAGCTTCGCCATGACCGAGCCGGAGGTGGCCTCGTCGGACCCGACCCAGCTGCGCACCACGGCGGTCCTCGACGGCGGTGAGTGGGTCATCAACGGGCGGAAGTGGTTCACCACCGGTGCGAGCCGGGCCGCCTACACGACGGTGATGGTGCGCACCGAGCCCGAGGCGCCCGATCACCGGGCCTTCAGCATGATCATCGTCCCGACCGACACGCCGGGCTACACGATCGTGCGCGAGACACCGGTGCTCGGCATCCGCGGCGGCCACTGCGAGGTCGCCTACGACGAGGTGCGGGTGCCCGCCGATCACCTGCTGGGGGAGCGGGGTCGGGGCTTCGCCATCGCCCAGGAACGACTGGGGCCGGGCCGGATCTTCCACGCCATGCGCTGGCTGGGCCAGGCCCAGCGGGCCTTCGACCTGCTCTGTGATCGCCTGGTGCACCGGGAGGCGTTCGGGGGACCGCTGGCCGACAAGCAGCTGATGCAGCAGCACGTCTTCGACAGCTACGCGCAGATCCAGGCCTGCCGGCTGCTGACGCTGCACGCGGCGGAGGCCGTCGACCGCGGCGGCGACGCCCGGGTCGAGATCGGGGCGGTCAAGGTCGTCGGGGCCCGGATGCTCCACGACGTGATCGACCGGGCCGTGCAGGCCCACGGCGCCGCCGGGCTCACCGACGACACCCCCCTCAGCCACATGTACCGCACCGCCCGCTTCGCCCGCATCTACGACGGTCCCGACGAGGTGCACGTGCAGTCGGTGGCCCGGCGGTTGCTCGCCTCCTACAGCGACGGCGACTCCTGGTCGTTCGCGGGCTGAACGTCGGCGGGGGGCGGGTCGTCGGGGGCCAGCAGCCAGCCCGGGTTCGCCACCCGGAGGCGGTCGACCACGCCGGCGCGCACGACCTCGACCACCTCGGGCCGGCCGTCTAGCTCGCCGGCGCGGATGGCCGCCGCCAGGGCGGCTTCGCTCCCGAAGCCAACCGTCGCCAGGCGTCGGGCGTGGGCCCGGTGCTGCTGGGGGCCGAGTCGCAGCTCGCGCTCGACGACGCCCAGGGCGTTGCCCGCGACCCGGGTGGCGAAGGCGGCCGACCCCTGCAGCGTCGGGGTCACCTCGTCGTCCAGGTGCCGGCGGACCGCGTCGAGGAGCTCGGCCGCCGTGGGGCGGCCGTGCAGGTCGAGGGCGACGTCGTCCTCAGGAGCGTCCGAAGCGTCGGGAGCCGGTGGCTCGTCCGGGTGGGGCCGGGCACGGGGGTCACCCGGGTGGCCCGGGCGGGGCTGGGGGTCGTCCGGGAGGTGCGGGGTGCCGTTGCGGGGGTGGGGGTCGTCCGCATCGGAGACCACGGCGGAACCCGGGGCGCGTCGGGCATCGGGCTCGGGCTCGAACATCAGGCGGAGCAAGTCGTACTCGTTCTCGCTGGCGCGCCGTCCGATGGCAGCCAGCTCGACCGAGCGCACGTGGCCGTCGAGGTGGCGGCGGGCCTGGACCGCACAGATCAGCCCCCACGTCAGGGTCCCGACTGCGATCCACCAGCGCACGTCGTCGGGCTCGACCGCCTCACCGCGCGCCGCGACGTACGCTGCCAGCAGGTCGTCGAGGGTGGCGACACCGCCGACCTCGTGCTCGCCGCCGAAGCGCCACGCCCGCACGCACAGCCAGCCGAGGTCCTCGAGCGGATCGCCCCGGTGGGCCAGCTCCCAGTCGAGCACGCTGGTCAGCTCGTCGCCGTCGACGAGCAGGTTCCCGACGCGGAAGTCCCCGTGGACCACGCGCTCAGGCCCCGGTGCGGGCCGGGTCGCCGCCAGCTCGCGCAGGGCCAGCTCGAAGGCCGGCCGGGCCTCGCCCACCAGGTCGAGGCCCTCGCGGACCCGCGCCAGGGGGTCGCGGTGCTCGAGGCCCGGCACCGCGGCCGGGTCGATCGAGTGGACGGCCGCCAGGGCCCGACCCCACTGGGAAGCCAGGTGGCGGCGGCCCTCGGGGGTGCGCTCGGCGCGCACCAGGCGCCGTCCCAGGGCCTCGCCCGCCACTCGCGCGGTGACGCGCGCCGGCCCCAGCGTCGGCGCGGTCGCCTCCGCCCCGACGATGACCTGCGGCACCGGCACCCCGGCCCGGGCCGCCGCCGCCAGCAGGGCGTCCTCGGCCACCATCGAAGGCCCGGCCAGCGACGAGGGCCCCGGCCGGGTGCGCTGGAGGATCAGCTCCCGGCGCCCGACGACCGGACCGTCTGCGCCGAACGACCAAGTTTCGCGCGACGCCCCACCCGACAGGCGGCGCAGGTCCGTGACGACGACCTCCGGGTCGTCGAGGGCGACGGCCAGCAGCGGACCGAGAGCCCGGGCGAGGACGGCGGCGGCGGGCTCGGCGGCGGGCATCGAGTCTGAGCGTAGGGACGACCCGTCCCTCGGCCTCGGACCGCTGCCGGCCGCCACGGTGCCGACGGGTCCCGCCCGCACCGTCACGGGCCGGACAGTACCGGCCTCCCGAAGTGGTCGCGGGATCCGTTGCGGGAGCGACGTCGATCGCGACCGGTTCGGGGGAGGGCCTGAAGTGGTCGCGGGATCCGTCGCGGGAGCGACGTCGATCGCGACCGGTTCGGGGAAGGGCATGAAGGGGTGCGGGCTGGGAGGCGGGCACCGGACGGGGCTGCACCGCGCGGAGGCGGAGCGCACCCGACAGCGCCCCGTAGGCTCCGCGCCGTGCGGATCGGCCTCGTCTGCCCCTACAGCCTGACCGTCCCCGGGGGGGTGCAGGCCCAGGTGCTCGGCCTGGCGCGCGCCCTGCGTGCCCACGGGCACCCCACGCGCGTGTTGGCGCCCTGCGACGGGCCCCCGCCCGACGCCTGGGTCACGCCTCTCGGCAACAGCATGCCGACCGCGGCCAACGGCTCGATGGCCCCCCTCGCCCCGGACCTCTCCGCCCAGTTGCGGCTGATCCGCGCCGCCAACGACGAGGACTTCGACGTCATCAACCTCCACGAGCCGCTGGCCCCGGGGGTCGGCGTCACGACCTGCGTCGTGAAGCCCGCTCCGCTCGTGGGCACGTTCCACGCCGCCGGTGTCTCGGGCGCCTACCGGTCGCTGGGGCCCGTCGTGCGCTGGCTGGCCGGGCGCCTCGACCTGCGGGTCGCGGTGTCCTCCGACGCCGAGGACCTGGCCCGCACGTACCTGCGCGGCGGCTACGAGCGGGTCTTCAACGGCATCGAGATCGCCTACTTCGCCGAGGCCGAGCCGTCGCCGGTCGATGGGCGTCCGACGATCCTGTTCCTGGGCCGCCACGAGGAGCGCAAGGGTCTCGAGGTGCTGCTCGCGGCCATGACCGACCTGCCCCGCGACGTGCGACTGTGGGTCGCCGGCGAGGGCCCCGACACCGAGAAGCTGGCCCGTCGGACCTCCGGTGACCCGAGGGTGGAGTGGTTGGGACGCATCTCCGATGCCGAGAAGGCAGCGCGCATGGCCGGCGCGACGGTGTACTGCGCCCCGTCGCTGAAGGGCGAGTCCTTCGGCGTCGTGCTGCTCGAGGCCATGGCCGCGGGCACCCCGATCGTGGCCAGCGACCTGCCCGGCTACCGCAAGGTGGCCCGGCCCGGGATCGATGCAGTGCTCACCGCCCCCGGCGACGCAACGGCGTTGGCCCGGAGCCTGCTGTCGGTGATCGTCGACACCGACCGGGCCGCACAGCTGGTGGCCTCGGGCCGGTCTCGAGCCGAGCAGTTCTCCATGGACCGCCTGGCCTCGTGCTACCTGCAGCTCTTCGAGCGCCTCGCGGAGTGACGGCCCGGGCCGGGAGACGGTGACCGGCGGCGAGCGCCGTCTAGGATCCGAGGGCCACCCCGGCGCGCAGCCCGTTTCGGGCGGACGCTGATCAGGAGGATCCGTGGGAACCATCATCATCGTGGTCATCGTCCTGGTGATCGTCGTGCTCGCCGTCTGGCTGATCGCGAGCTACAACGGCCTGGTCAAGCTCAAGAACCGCGTCGAGGCGGCGTGGGCCCAGATCGAGGTCCAGCTCAACCGCCGCCACGACCTCATCCCCAACCTGGTCGAGACGGTCAAGGGCTACGCGACGCATGAGAGCGAGACGCTCGAGAAGGTGGTCGCCGCCCGCAACTCCGCCGTGGCCGCGTCGACCCCCTCGGAGCAGGCCAACGCCGAGAAGGCGGTCTCCGGGGCCCTGGCCAACGTGTTCGCCCTCTCCGAGGCGTACCCCGACCTCAAGGCCAACCAGAACTTCCTCGCCCTGCAGGAGGAGCTGACCACCAGCGAGGACCGCGTCGCCTACGCACGGCAGTACTACAACGACTCGGTGAACCAGTACAACACCAAGATCGAGAGCTTCCCCGCGGTGTTCATGGCCCGCGCCGCCGGCATGGGTGAGCGCCAGTACTTCCAGGCCGAGGGCGACGCCCGCGGCCCGGTCACGGTCAGCTTCTAGTCCTGTGTACGACCAGGTCGCACGCAACAAGCGTCGCTCGTACGCGTTGCTGGCACTCTCGTTCCTCCTCGTCGCCGCCGTGACCTGGGTCGTCACCTACCTGATCGACCTGGGCCCGATCGGCGTCGTGATCGCCCTGCTCGTCGCGGCGGGCACGTCGGCCGCGGCGTGGTGGGGCTCCGAGCGCGTCGCCCTCTCGGTGAGCCGGGCCCAGCCCGCAGACCCCGACACCTACGCCCGGCTGCACAACCTCGTCGAGGGCCTCTGCATCGCCAGCGGCCTGCCCAAGCCCGGCATCTACGTCATCGGCGACGACGCGCCCAACGCCTTCGCCACCGGCCGCTCGCCCGAGCACGCGTCGATCGCCGTGACCACCGGCCTGCTTCTGATGATGAGCCGGGTCGAGCTCGAGGCCGTGGTGGCCCACGAGCTCAGCCACATCAAGAACGACGACGTCCTCGTCGCCACCCTGGCCGTCACCTGCGTCGGCGCGGTGGCCATCCTCTCCGACATCGGCATCCGCTTCATGTGGTGGAACGGCGGACGTCGCGGGCGTCAGGACCGCGACTCGACCGGCGGGCCGGCGGTCGTTCTCGCCCTGGCCGGCTTCGCCCTGCTCGCCGCCGCCCCGCTCATCGCCCGCCTGCTCCAGTTCGCGGTCAGTCGCCGGCGCGAGACGCTGGCCGACGTCTCGGCCATTCAGATGACGAGGTACCCGCCGGCGCTCGTCTCCGCCCTCACCAAGCTGCGCGACGACACCACCGTGGTGCACGCCTCGTCACGGGCCACGGCCCACCTCTGGATCGAGTCGCCCATCGCCCGCATCGAGAGCGAGGGGCGCCTCTCCAAGCTGAACCGGATGTTCGACACCCACCCGCCCCTCGACGAGCGCATCGCCGCGCTGCAAGAACTATGAGACCCATCAGCGAGCTCCGCGAGCGAACCCGACAGCACGGCCTCGCCCGGTTCTGGGGCACGGATCGGCTGCCCCCACGGCCATCTCGTGCCCCAGTTCGCCGAGGCCGTTAGGGTGCACCGATGAGCGAGCGCAGCGAGCGAATCAGGAGGTACGGGCTCTCCGGCGGCGGAGCCTGCGGCGCCGGCGGCGCTCATCGGTGCCCGGTGGCCGACGACGCCGTTGTCGTGTCCCGGGGGCATCGATGATTGTCCTGCCGGCCCGAGCCTGGGCGTGGTTGCGGGCCACCATGGTCCGGCGGGTCGGGGTCGGCCTGGCCATCGTCGGCCTGCTCGTGGTGGTCACGGTGGTCGCCACCCGCGACGGGTCCGAGGTCACCGCGGCCAACCCGGGCACCAGCACCACCGACGAGGGACGGAGCACCGGTGAGTCCGCCGGAAAGGCCTCGACCTCCACCACGACGACGGTCGCACCCACCACGACGGACACAGCTCCGACCACCACGACAGGTCCGACCACCACGACGGGTCCGACCACCAGGACAGGTAGGACCACCAGGACAGGTCCGACCACCAGGACAGGTCCGACCACCACGACGGCCACCCCCCCCAGCCCGGGTCCGACCACCGGGACGGGGGACGTGGCGGCCCCAGGGACACCGGCGCCGACGCTGCCGCCCGCGCCGCCGGCGGGGTCCCTGCGGTTCCTGCCCGAAGACACCCCCGACAACGGGTCGCGAGCCCCGCTCACCGGCCTGCCGGTGCCCGACCCCGGGCTGCTCGGCCGCCCCGCGCTGGCGGTCAAGATCGACAACCTCGACATCGACGGCGAGACGGCCCGCCCCCAGACCGGCCTGGCCTTCGCCGACGTGGTCGTCGAGGAGGTCGTCGAGGGCGGGATCACTCGCTTCGTCGCCGTGCTCCACTCGACCGACTCTCCGGAGATGGGTCCGGTGCGCTCGGCCCGCACCACCGACGTCCACCTGCTGCCCGCGTTCGGCAGGCCCCTGTTCGCCTACTCCGGTGGCAACCCCGGGGTGCTCGCCGCCGTCCGGGCGGCACCCTCCATCGCCGATCGCGGAGGGGAGTGGGCCCCGGCCTACGCGCGGGTGACGGGTCGCCGGGCGCCGCACAACCTCTACGTGCGGCCGTGGGAGATCTGGGCCCGGGGCGAGGGGGCCAGCGCGCCTCCCGCCCTCGGCGGGTTCCGCCCCCGGGGCGAGGGGTCGCCGGTCGGCGAGCCCGTCACCGGTGTGAACCTGGCCTTCAACGGGGTCGCGTCGGCGCCGGTGTCGTGGAGCTGGCTGCCCGAGGAGGGGCGGTGGCTGCGCCAGCAGCGCGGGAGTGTGCACCTCGACGGGGCGGGATACGCGATCGGTCCGCGCAACGTCGTCGTCATGTTCACCGACTACGTCGCCAGCCCGGCCGACCCGCGCTCGCCCGAGGGCGTCACCGTCGGCGGCGGCGAGGCGTGGGTGTTCACCGACGGCAAGCTGGTGCGCGGCCGATGGGACCGACCGACCGAGGGCGCCCCCATCGCCCTGCGCGACGGTGCCGGCCAGCCCATCTCTCTCTCCGCCGGGCGGACCTGGATCGAGCTGGTGAGGCCCGGCAGCGCCGGCGTGGTGGGGTGATCGGTCCGGTCCGGACCGAACCAACGGCGGCCCCCCAGCCGGATTGGAAGCACCGCCGAGCGGCTGCGAGCATGAGGCGGTGACGACACTGCCCCCGACCGCGGTTCCCGAGACGGCACTCGTCGATGCCCCGCGCCGGTCGAATGCGGACGAGGCAGTCCGCCGCCTCCTGCGGATCTCCGACGCCGCGCCGGCGATGCGCGAGGTCGAGCTGCGCAGCGCGTTCAGCCGCTCGATGCTGGTCTCGGCCACCCGGTGCCTGCTCACCTACCTGGTGATTCCCTTCCTGCTCGTGCCGATGGGCCTGGCCTCCGGGGTCGGCCCCGCCATCGGGGTGCCGCTCGGCGTGCTCGCCATCGTCTTCAACATGAAGAGCATCCGCCGCTTCTGGCGGGCCGACCACCCGTGGCGCTGGGCCTACACCGCCATCAGCACCACTGTCATCGCCCTGTTGGTGGTGCTGATCGCTCGCGACCTGGCCGGGCTGCTGAACTAGGCCATGGCCGCCCCGGTCGACCTCGGCGAGGTCTCGCGCCACCGCACCGTCCGCGCCGCCTGGCTGGTGGTCGGGTTCGCCGCCGTGGCCCTGGGCGGCGTCGGCGTCGTCGTGCCCGGCCTGCCCACCACGGTGTTCTTCATCATCGCCGCGTGGGCGTTCTCGAAGTCGAGCCCCCGCTTCGAGCGCTGGGTGCTCGGCCTGCCCGGCGTGGGCCCCATGGTGCGCGACCACCGCGAGGGCCTCGGCATGCCCCGGCGGGCCAAGGTGCTCGCCATCACCATGATCGTCGTGGCCTGCACCCTGAGCGCCACCCTGGGGTTCGAGACATGGACGCCGAGGCTCGTCGTCGGCCTGGCCGGCGCGGTGGGGGTCGGTTGGATCCTCCTGCGGGTCCCGACCCGCGAGACCGTGCTGGCCGCCCGGGCCCGGTGATTCCGGCTTCCGGGTCGGCGCGGGCGGTCGTAGAGTGGGGCCATGCCCGAGAGCGCGACCTCACCCTCCACCCCGTCCGAGACGGGCACCTTCCGGGTGAAGCGGGGCCTGGCCGAGATGTTGCGCGGCGGCGTCATCATGGACGTGGTCGACCCGGAGCAGGCCCGCATCGCCGAGGACGCTGGCGCGGTGGCGGTCATGGCCCTCGAGCGGGTGCCGTCGGACATCCGCCGCGACGGCGGGGTCGCCCGCATGAGCGACCCCGAGATGATCGAGGGCATCGAGGCCGTCACCACCATCCCGGTCATGGCCAAGGCCCGCATCGGCCACTTCGTCGAGGCCCAGGTCCTCGAAGCGCTCGGCGTCGACTTCGTCGACGAGTCCGAGGTCCTCACCCCCGCCGATGAGACCCACCACATCGACAAGTGGGCCTTCACCGTCCCGTTCGTGTGCGGCGCCACCAACCTGGGCGAGGCGCTGCGCCGCATCTCCGAGGGCGCATGCATGATCCGCTCCAAGGGCGAGGCCGGCACCGGCAACATCGTCGAGGCCGTGCGCCACCTGCGCGCCATCCTGGGCGACATCCGCAAGCTCACCCAGGCCGACCCGGCCGAGCAGTTCGAGTGGGCCAAGCGCCTGGGCGCCCCACTGCCCCTCGTCCAGGAGATCGCATCCACCGGTCGCCTGCCCGTGCCCCTCTTCTGTGCCGGCGGCATCGCCACCCCGGCCGACGCGGCGCTCACCATGCAGCTGGGCGCCGAGGCCACCTTCGTGGGCTCGGGCATCTTCAAGTCGTCGGACCCGGCCCGGATGGCCAAGGCCGTCGTCGAGGCCACCACCCACTTCCGCTCGCCGGAGATCCTGGCCAAGGTGTCCCGAGGCCTGGGCACGGCGATGGCGGGCCTCGAGGTCGCCACCCTCGAGACCACCTTCGCCGACCGGGGCTGGTGAGCCCCGTGGCCCACCGCCCCGAGCCGGAGCCCCCGGGACATGGCGGGGCCCGCTGAGCCCAGTCCCGTCGCTCCCGGCGCACCCGGGGCGAAGGTCGGCATCCTCGCCCTCCAGGGTGCGGTGTCGCACCACGCCAACGCCCTCGTGGCCCTGGGCGCCGTGCCCGTCGAGGTGCGCGGTGCGGGCGATCTGGCCGGGATCGACGGCCTGGTGCTGCCCGGGGGCGAGTCGACCACCATGTCGAAGCTGCTCGACACGAGCGGACTGCGCGGCCCCCTCGCCGAACGGTTGGCGGACGGCCTGCCCGTCCTCGGCACCTGTGCGGGCATGATCCTGCTCGCCACCGACGTGCTCGACGGGCGGGCCGACCAGCGCAGCCTCGGCGTCATCGACATGGCGGTGCGCCGCAACGCCTTCGGGCGCCAGCGCGACTCCTTCGAGGCCGACCTCGACCTGACGTGGCAGGGTGCACCGATCGACGGCGGCCCGTTCCACGCCGTGTTCATCCGGGCCCCGGTGGTCGAGGCCGCCGGCCCCGACGTCGAGATCCTCGCCCGGGTCGACGGTCGCCCCGTCCTGGCCCGCCAGGGCGCGGCGATCGTGGCATCGTTCCACCCGGAGCTCACCGACGATCTGCGCCTCCACCGCCTCTTCCTGTCCACCTTCGAGGAGAACTGATGTCCGGCCATTCCAAGTGGGCCACGATCAAGCACAAGAAGGGCGCGGCGGACGCCAAGCGGGGAAAGCTGTTCGCCAAGCTGATCCGCCAGGTCGAGGTGGCCGCCCGCCAGGGCGGGGGAGACCCCGACATGAACCCCACGCTGCGCACCATGTACCAAAAGGCGCGCGACAGCTCGGTGCCGCTCGACACCATCGAGCGGGCGATCAAGCGGGGCACCGGCGAGCTCGAGGGCGTCACCTACGAGC
>NZ_DATLXO010000099.1:0-2435 GCF_035575815.1 Iamia sp. | reverse complement strand
CCGGCCGTGACAAGTGCCCCGAGGCCGACTCAGCCGCCCGCCAACAGCGACAACAAGGGAAGGGGCAAGGGCAAGGACTAGTGGTGCCGCGCGGAAGTTCGTCGGTGTATCCGGTTACGCGTTGAAAGCTTCGAGGTAGAGGCCGCAGGCGCAGTCGAGGGCCTCTTCGGCGGTTCCGACGGGTGTGCCGGTGGGGAGGAAGGAGTCCTCGTAGTCGTCGTGGCTGGCCCGATAGATGGCGAAGCCCCACAGATGGGCGGAGCCGCCGTAGCGGAGCCGGCACAGCTTGAGGATTGTGCCGTCCCGATAGCGTCCGTCGATGTAGGCGAAGTTGGCCCGGAAGCGGATGTCGATACCGGCGAGGGAAGGCCAGTGGGCGCGGGCGTGGCCGTTGAGCCGGGTGGTGAGGTTGGCCTTGGTCGAGGGGGGTGGGGCCTTCATCGGCCCCATCCTTGCCGGACCGGGTTCAGGCGGCGACGCCCTCCTGGGCTGCGGCGCCGACACGCTCGAGCATGGCGGTGAGGTCTGCGGTGGTGAACCGCCAGTCGAAGGGAGTCGCCGACTCGTTGTAGCGGTCCTGGAAGCGAAGGAGCCGGTCGGCCAGGGCGTTGAGGTCGGCGAAGTCGGCCGGCTTGATGACCTTGCGCTGGATGATGGAGAACACGATCTCGATCTGGTTGAGCCACGAGGCGTGGATCGGCAGGTGCACGAGCCGGGCGGTCGGCCATGCCTGGGCCATCCGGTCGACAGATCGTTGGCCGTTGTGGGACGACCCGTTGTCGACGACCCAGTACACGGTCCGGGCCGACGCGTACGGCTCGGTCGTCATAACCTTCTCGACCAGATCCATAAACGGGACGATCCCCGTCTTGGCGGCGATCGTGCCGATCAGCCGGCCGCGATGGACGTCGTAGGCGCCCATGTAGGCCAGCGTGCCGCCCCGCTTGTACTCGAACTCGACCTGGGAAATCTGCCCGGGCCCGGCTGGGCGGGATGGGTGACGGCGGCGCAGCGCCTGGAGCTGGGACTTCTCGTCCGCGGAGATCACATAGTCGTCCGGACCGAGCCGAACCCCGTCCCACATGCGGGCGTAGAGGTCCAGGACCCGGGCCGCCTTGGCGGCGAAGTCGGGGTCGCGGGGGGAAGATCCATGACCGGTAACGCCACGGCTTGATGGCGTCGGCGTGCAGCCAGCGGCGCACCGTCGACGACGATATCGCCGGCACCAGCCCCTCCCGTACCGCTTGGCCGGCGAGTTCCGCCGAGCTCCACCGCGACAATGGCACGTCGCGCTGCTCGGGCGGCTCGCACGCCAACGCCTTGATCCCGGCCACCACCTCGGAGCCGAACCGGCGGGGCCGACCCGACCGGGGCCGGTCCGCCAGCCCGGCGAGCCCTTCCTCGCAGAACCGCTTCCGCCACCGAGACGCCACGTCCACGCACACGCCGACCCGCGACGCGATCTCCACGTTCTGCACGCCGTCGGCAGCCAACAACACGATCCGGGCCCGCACCACCGCCGCATGCGACGCCGAACGAGACCCCGCCCGTTTCTCGAGCACCGCCCTGTCCTCACTCGACAACCGGACCACGAATGGCGACCGACGAGACACGGCGACCTCCGCGACGATGAGGGAGCGGGTCACCCCGAAAGTTACACCGCTGTACTTATCGGCAGTAGCACTAGTGTCGTGTGAATGAAGTCTTCTGACTTCTGGAATGGCTGAGAATCTGCTCTGCGGTCTTCGTCCACACGAATGGCTTGCAGCGTTCGTTCCACCGTCGATGTAAGTCTCGATGGCGTTCTTGAGCTCGGTGACGCTCCGGAAGGTTCCACGTCGAATGGCCTGGCGGGTGATGATCCCGAAGAAGATCTCCACCATGTTCAGCCACGATCCTGAAGTGGGCGTGAAGTGCATCGTGATCCGAGGGTGCTTGGCCAACCATGCCTTGACGACGGGGTGCTTGTGCGTCGCGTAGTTGTCGCACACCACGTGGAGCTTCACCCTCGGGTACGTCCTGGCCACCAGCTTGAGGAAGGTGAGGAACTCCTGGTGGCGGTGCCGGTCGAAGCAGGCGTCGGTCACCTTGCCGGTGGCGACCTCCAACGCCGCGAACAGCGTGGTGGTGCCGTGGCGCACGTAGTCATGGGTGGCCTTGGCCGGTAGCCCCGGTCGCATGGGCAGGATCGGTGCGGTTCGGTCCAACGCCTGGATCTGGCTCTTCTCGTCGATACAGACCACGACCGCCTTGGCCGGTGGGTCCAGGTAGAGAGCAACGACATCGCGGACCTTGGCATCGAGCTCGGGGTCGGTGGAGAACTTGAAGGTCTCGCTCCGCCACGGCTGCAGGCCCCAGTCCCGCCACACATTGGCCACGGCCACGTTCGAGATCCCCAGCTCCCGGGCCAACAACCGGCTCGACCAGTGGGTCAC
>NZ_DATLXO010000098.1:0-11650 GCF_035575815.1 Iamia sp. | reverse complement strand
GGGGGCTGAGAAGTGCGGAGGGTTCAAGATTTCTGGGCGCGACGCCCGGAGGGGGTGGGGCGCGATGCCTCATGGTGGTGCTCGCAACCGGTCCGGACCGCAGAAGGACCCGAAGTCGGCTCGCTCGGACGCTCTGGGGGTCCGCTTCGGCGAGCTTCCTCGTGGTGGATACACGGGTCGGCTCCCGGCGTGGCCGCTGTCGGCGGCGACAGCCCGGGAGCGGACGGTCTGGAAGGAGGCGTGGCGGACTCCGCAGGCGGCGGCGTGGTCGACGGAGCCGTGGCGTCATCGGACGGTGGCGCTGTGGGTGCGGTGGACGGTGCGCATGGAGGAGCCTGACGCGCCGGCGGCCGTCGGGTCGGTGGTGGTCCGCCTGGCGGACCAGATCGGTCTGACGCCGGCAGGGCTGCGCGAGAACCAGTGGAAGATCCAGGAGGCGCCGGCGCACCCGGCTGCAGCTCCTGCGGGCGCGAAGGTGCCTGTGCCTCCGCCGTCGACGCCGTCGCCCCGGGACCGGCTGAGGGTGGTGGCGAGTGGCTCCGGAGGCTGAGGAGCCCGTCGTCGACTTCCCGACGTTGTGGGTGGTCCCGTCCTGGATCGAGCAGCACTGCATCATCCCGGACGGGTTCCACAAGGGTCGCCGCTACGTGCTGGCTGACTGGCAGCTGTGGTGCACGGTGAACCACTACCGGGTCCGGCCGGAGACGGTGTGGGTGCCGGAGCGGCCGGTGCTGGCGCCGGCGTTCCAGAACCGGCGTTCCCTGGTGGTCGCGCCGCAGAAGACGGGCAAGGGCCCGTGGGCGGCGTCGATGGTCTGCGTCGAGGCGGTCGGCCCGGCCTTGTTCGGCGGGTGGGCGGAGGAGGGTGAGCGGTACCTCTGCGCTGAGCATGGGTGCAGCTGCGGCTGGTCGTACGACTACGAGGTGGGGGAGCCGAAGGGGATCGCCTGGCCGACGCCGTTGATCCAGCTGACGGCGACGTCGGAGGATCAGGTCGGGAACATCTACAAGCCGCTCCAGTCGATGATCCGTGGTGGGCCGCTGGCGGAGCGGATGCTGATCCGTGGGGACTTCATCCGCCTCCCGAACGACGGCGAGATCCAGGTGGTGACGGCGTCGGCTTCGTCTCGCCTGGGGAACCCGGTGACGTTCGTGGTGCAGGACGAGACGGGGCTGTACACGAAGTCGAACAAGCTGAAGGACGTGGCTCAGACGCAACGGCGTGGCGCGGCGGGCATGGGCGGCCGGGTGTTGGAGACGACGAACTGCTGGGATCCGGCTGAGGAGTCGACGGCGCAGGACACCTTCGAGGCGCTGGCGGAGGACGTGTTCCGCTTCTACCGGAAGCCGCCGGCGCACCTGTCGTACGGCGACAAGCGGGAGCGGGCCAGGGTCCACCGGTTCGTCTACCAGGGTTCGTGGTGGGTTGATCTCGACGGGATCGAGAACGAGGCCGCCGAGCTCATCGAGAAGGACCCGGCGCAGGCGGAGCGCTTCTTCGGGAACCGGGTCGTGCACGGGAAGGGAACCTGGCTGAAGGACGGCCTGTGGGACCTGCGGACGGTGAAGGAGCACCTGGTCCCGGAGGGGTCGCCGGTGTGCGCTGGTTTCGACGGCTCGGACAACAACGACCACACGGCGATCCGGCTGGAGACGTTCGATGGTCACCGGTTCACCCCTCGGTACGGGCCGGACCGGCGCCCGACGATCTGGGACCCGGCGCAGTGGGGCGGTGAGATCCCTCGGGGCGAGGTGAACGCGGCGGTGGAGGAGGTGTGTCGCCGCTACCGGGTGAAGCGGGCTTACTGCGACCCTCGCGACTGGCAGACGGAGATCGGGACCTGGGCGCTGGAGCACGGCGACGACGTCTTCGTTCCGTGGCCGACGAACAAGATCGACCGGATGTACGCAGCCCTCAACCGGTTCGTGAACGACCTGCTGGTCCCGGGGCGCACGTCACACGACTCGTGCCCGATCACTTCGGCTCATGTGGCGAACGCCCGGAAGGTTGCGAAGCCGGGCGACAAGTACATCCTGGCGAAGCCGACCGAGCACCAGAAGATTGACGCTGCCATGGCGGACGTGTTGGCGCACGAGGCGGCTGCGGACGCTCGGGCTGCCGGGTGGACAGCGGTGGCGGGTCCGCCGCCCCTGGTGTTCGGGTTCTAGGACTGGGGAGGTGGTGCCGTGCCGAGCGTGATCGAGTGGGTGGCCCACCTCGAGGCGAAGATCGAGAAGCAGCGCCTCTACGCCGCCCAGTTCGAGGCCCGTTACCGGAACGACCATGTTCTCCCGTTCATCGCCCGCGAGTACCGGGAGGTGTACGGGGACCGGGTCGATGCGATCAGCCCGACGTTGTCGCCGCCGAGGACGGGGACGGCAGCGATCGGGATCGACGCCTTGGTCGAGCGGCTCACGGTCACCGGTGTCGCCGCCGGCGACGGTGACACGGCCGCTGTCCAGCTTGTGCAGGAGGCGTGGGAGGACAACGACCTCGACGTGATGCACCGGGAGGCGCACCGGGAGACGTTCATCAAGGCCCGCTCGTTCGCTCAGGTCGTGCGCGGCGCCGATGGGCGGGCGGTCGTGGGGATCGAGGCGCCGGAGCAGATGGCGGTCCACCGGGAGCAGGCACCCCCGTACGACGTGGACGCCGCGTTGAAGGTCAAGGTCGACGAGTGGACCGGCCAGCCGTTCGCCCGTCTCGAGCTCCCGGGCCGCAGCATCGACTTGGAGCAGGGTCCCAGCCCGATCCTCGACCCGGTCGGACGGAAGGTGTTCAGCCGCTGGGTTGTCGTCAAGGAAACGTCCACGCAGCTCCCGGGTGTCCCGGTCGTCGAGTTCGCCAGACAGCCTCGCCTCCTGGCCGAGCCCACCAGCGAGATCGAGAGGATCGCCACCCTGGTGGACATCGTTGACCTAGTCGAAGGGCTCATGGTGTTCGCCGGTCACTTCGGGGCTGTCCCGATCCGGTGGGCGACCGGGCTCGCCGTGCCTCGCGACCCGGCTGACCCGACGGGGCAGACCCCGATGCTGGGTCCGAACGGCAAGCCGATCATCGGGTTCAACCCGCGCGCCGACCACATGTTCGTCTCGACGGAGGTTGGGGCGAAGTTCGGCCAGCTCGAGCCGGCCGGCTTGGCCTCGTTCGTGTCGTGGGGTGAGCACTGCAGCAAGCGGGTGCGGGCGATGACGTCGGTCCCGGGCAGCTACTACGGGGTGGGTCCGCAGACCCACATGTCGGCGGAGCTGTTGAAGACGGACGAGGCGCCGATGGTGCGCCGAGTCCTGTCGATGGGGCGTGACGGCTCGTTCGGGCAGGCGTGGCGTCGGGTGCACCGACTCATCCTCCAGATCGAGGATCCGACGTCGAAGGCGCGGCTGCGGCCCCGCTGGGCGGACCCGGAGACTCGGGTGGAGGCGCAGGCCACCGACTCGTTCCAGAAGGTGGTCGCCTCCGGGATCGGGGTTCGGGCCGCCGCAGAGAAGATCCTCGGGTGGGAGCCGGAGCTCGTCGCACGTGCTGTCGCCGAGGCGGCAGCCGAGGAGGAGCGGGTCGCACTCATGGCCGAGGGGTTGGCTGCGCAGGCTGGCGCCGGGTTCGGCAGCGGGTCAGTCGGCCTCGTCGCCGTCTGAGGGTGCCTCCGACCCGAGCGGCTGCTGCCACCACGGACGGGTACCGCCGCCGCCTCATC
The DNA here is from genome assembly GCF_035575815.1 of Iamia sp. Taxonomy (NCBI): domain Bacteria; kingdom Bacillati; phylum Actinomycetota; class Acidimicrobiia; order Acidimicrobiales; family Iamiaceae; genus Iamia; species Iamia sp. The sequence goes on along the minus strand of NZ_DATLXO010000098.1, from coordinate 7,956 downwards.
GACCTGCGCGACGCCACCGCCCTCGCCGTTGCCGCACTCCTGGACGACGTTGACCTCGATGCTGGCCCTGCCGGGGTGACCCGCAGCCTGGTGAGGTGGCGTGAACGTGCGACCACCATCACGGTCGCCGCCGGCGAACGAGCATCCGCCCTCACCGTCGCCTACCTGTCCGCCTACCTCGTCGCCTCCGGCGCGTCCCCCACTTCGGCGATCGTGCCGGAGGCGACGCCCGACCCGTCCCTTCTCCGGACCGTCCGACCCGCCTTGCTGTACCGCCTCGGGCAGGGCACCGGGCGGACGGTGGCGATGCGCACCGCAACGGCGACAGCTCTACGTGGCGCACGAGAGACCGTCGGGCGGGCGGCCGTCACCACCCTCGCCGACGGGATCCGCCTCGAGCCGCAGATCACCGGGTGGCAGCGGGTCACGTCCGGCCGGTGCTGCTCACGGTGCGCCGTCCTCGCCGGCCGAGTGTTCCGCGACAACGAAGGCTTCGACCGGCACCCGGCGTGCAGGTGCTCGCACGAACCCACCGTCCTTGGCCGTGCCGAGGCGTTCCGACGGCAGTCCCCGACTGTCGTTGCCCCCTGATCCCGCGACGGGATCACCCACTCAAGGAGACGCGATGTCCGACACCCCCCCCAACCCTCCCGTCCCTCCGGCACCGCCCGCCCCGCCGGTCCCCCCTCCGGAACGCCCAGACGGCGTGACCGACGCCGAGTGGGCCGCTCTCGGCGACCCCGGCAAGGCCGCCATCGTCCGGGAACGAGCTCGCGCGACCGCAGCCGAGCAGGCCCTCGCAGCCGCCCGCCGCCCGCCGGTGGTGCTGCCGGCCACCCCGCCACCGCCCCCGCCGAAGGAGACGAAGCCTGGCGACCCGCCCGACATCGCCTCCCTGATCCAAGAGGGGATCGCCCAAGCCATCCGCCCCATCCTCGACCGGGACGCACAGCGCGAGGCGGCCCAGGCAGCCGAAACGATCAGGGACACGGTCACGACGGCCGCCGCCCCCCTGTTCCTCGACCCGACCGACGCTCTCGCCCAGGTCAACCTCCCCGACCTCACCGACGGGGCCGGCAAGCCCGACCAGGCGAAGATCACCGCCGCCCTCGACGACCTCCTCAAGCGCAAGCCGCACCTCGGCCGTGCCGTGGACGACAGGCGCCGCCCCGCACCAGGCCACCCCCTGGGTGGCGGCGGAGCCCCAACCGGATCGCTCGACGACCGCGTCAAGGCGCAGCTCGAGCTGATGAAGACCGGCCAGTAGCACCCGGCGCGATGCCGTTCCCGCAGTCCACCAACCGAAAGGGACCACAGTGAGCGACTTCGCGCCCACCCGCACCACCTACGCAGAGACGGGCCCGCTCTGGGCTCGTGACCTCCTCAAGGCCGAGACCCACGGCGTCCTCATCTCCGGGGACCTGATGCTCACCCGCTACCCGGACGGCGTCGTGCCCTCCGGCGCGCTCATCGCCGTCGTGAGCGCCGCCGGCGCGAACTTCGGTCTCGGCGGCGCCTACGGCGGCACCACCGACGAGGTGCAGACCGTCACGGTCGGAGGTGCGGGGCTCACGTCCTTCACCCTGACCTTCTCCGGCCAGACGACCGCGGCGATCGCCGCGGCCGCCACTGCGGCGCAGGTCCAGTCCGCACTGGAGGCGTTGAGCAACATCGGCGTCGGCGACGTGGTCGTCACCGGCGGAGCGGGCGGTCCTTGGACGGTGGTCTTCGCAGGTGCGCTCGCAGACACCGACGTCGCACAGATGACCCCCACCCCGACCGGTGGCACCGGGACCGTCACGGTCGCCACCACCACCGCGGGCGGCGCCGACGTCACCACCGGTGGCCTCGGTCGTGCCGCCGGCCACCTGGTCAACGAGACCCGGATGGTGGCCGGTGGTCGCTACCTCCTCGCCGTTCTCCACGCCGGGACCGTCACCCGTCGCCTCCTCCCCGCGAACAGCGGGATGGACGACGCCGCCAAGGTCGACCTGACCGCCGTCGTCTACATCTGAGCTGAGGAGCCCACATCATGCAGATCCGTGACCTTGTCCCCGACCTCCAGGCGGTCATCCTGGCTGCCCGCGAGCAGCTGGACGCCCGCAACACCCTCCGACGCTTCCTGCCGGTCGTCAACGTGCAGGACGTCTCCTACCGGCTCGGCCGAGCCCAGCGGCTCGACCAGACCGCCCCCGTCCGGGCCCTCGACGCCCCCGCCACCCCGATCCGTCGTCCCGGCGTGGTCGACGTCAAGGGTGACCTCCCGGCCGTCACCCCCATCGAGTACATCACCGAGACGGACCTGACGATCGCCCGGCGCCTCGCGGGCATCAGCGTCGACCTGGCCCCCTCGGTGGCGAACGCTGCCCGCCGAGTCGCGGAGGTGGTCGACAACACGTTCGAGCAGATGCGCGGCCAGGCGCTCTCCACCGGGATCGTCAGCCTCCAGCTGGAGGACGGCAACGTCCGTCCCGTCGACTTCGGGGTTCCCGCCGGCCAGAAGCTCACCCCCGCGGTCGCGTGGAACGCCGCCGGCTACACCGGTGACCCGTTCGCCGAGATGGAGGCGTTCCACACCGTGTTCGGCGCCGCCGCCGGGAGTGACGCCGGGATCATCATCACCAGCCGCCGGGTCGTCAGCGTGATCGCGACGAAGCTGCGCGCCAAGTACCCGCAGCAGCCGATCGGGGCGGCCACCATCGCCGGGGAGCTCGCCCTCCGGAACCTGCCCCAGATCGTCACCTACGACCGGACCCTCACCAACCAGGACGGCACCCGCACCCGGGTGTTCCCCGAGGGGTCCATGACGTTCCTCCCCCCCGAGGACGTGCCGGTCGGGCGCACCGAGCTCGGTGTCACCCAGGAGGCGGTCCAGCAGGTGGAGGGCCGGGTCCTCACCGCCGACCAGGCGGCGGGCCTGACGATCGTCACCCTCGGCCAGGACAACCCCGTCCAGCGGGCCGTGAAGGGCGCCGCGATCGGGCTCCCCGTCATCCAGGACACCGACGCGATCGTGTGCGTCTCCGGGATCCTCGTCTGATGGCGGCGCTGGTCAACACGGTCATCGTTGACGACGTCACCTACGAGGCGGGCTCCACCCCTCCTGGAGAGGTGGCCCGGCAGATCACGAACCCGGCCGCATGGGAGGGCGGGATCGTGCCCGACGGGGCCCGCACCGAGCCGCCGGCCGGGGAGCCGCCCCGAGCCGGCACCGGCTCGGGGACCGAGGAGTGGGCGGCGTACGCGACCGGTCTCGGCCTCGACATCCCCGCCGACGCCAAGCGCGACGAGATCATCGCCACTGTCGACGCCCGCTGACCTCCCGGAGGTAGACGATGCTGACCCGCCTCGACCTCGTCGCCTACCTCCGGGAGCCGGTCCCCGACGAGGAGTACGCCCTCGACCTCATCGTCGCAGTCGCCAACGGTCTCGTCCAGGAGCACACAGGGCCCCTCGACCCTGAGCCGTTCGCGGTCCAGGCGGTCCGGTTCGAGATCGCCGCTCGAGCGTGGCGGAACCCCGGCGGGTACACGTCCGAGACGGTGGACTCCTACACCTGGCGTCGCGACGACGGCCGCAGCGGCGTCTACCTGACGACGGCCGAACGAGACGACCTCCTCGCCGCCGTCACCCCGAACCTGAACCCAGGCCCATGGTCAGGGTCATTGCCGTACTCGAGGTCCTGGTGAGCCTCACCAGCCTCCTCTCGGCTGGCCGCCGGGCCACCGAGCGGCTCCTGATCGACACCTGCACCATCGGCCGACCCGGCGCCGGCGCTGGCACCATGAACGAGGGCACCGGTGCGATCACGACCCCCGCCCGGACGGCGGTCTACAGCGGACGGTGCCGGCTGCGGCAGCGGGCCGGTGGCGCGAGCGGTGATGTCGAAGCAGGGGAGCAGGAGGTGTCGCTCCGTGACTACCTCCTGGAGATCCCGTGGGACTCGACGTCCCCGGAGGTGAACGACGTCGCCACCGTCACCGCCTCTGACGACACGCACGCCGTCGGGCGCGAGCTGCGGGTCACGCAGGTGCACCACTCGTCGACGCTGCTGGTGCGGCGCATGACCGTGGAGGACGTCGATGATGCTTGAGGCGGACGGGCTCGACGCCCTCGTCGCCGACCTCGCCGGCGCACCGGTGAAGGTGCAGGCCGGCGGCATCGCCATCATCCAGAGGGGCGCCCTCAACATCAAGCGCGACGCGCAACGGTTCTCCGCTGGGATCGGGCATGCTCCGCACTACCCCCGCTCGATCACGTATGAAACGACGGTGCGCGTCGGTGACGTTGAAGCGGTAATCGGCCCCGACAAGGACCGTCCGCAGGGCGCGCTCGGAAATCTGCTCGAGTTTGGGAGTTCTAATAACGCTCCCATCTCCCATCTAGGCCCAGCGTTGGACCTTGAAGGACCTCGTTTCGTGAAGGCCCTTGGGGATATCGCCGGTGATATCCTCTGAGTGGAATCGAGTTGGCCGGGCACCTGCACTAACAGGCCCCGGCCGCGGCCGAACCCCGGGAGGGTCCGACGGTGCCGAAGGTATCCTGCGGCGAGTTGCGGGTGTGCTCAATCGCAGGATGCGGCAAGAAGCACAAGGCTCGAGGCTGGTGCCAAGCGCACTACTGGCGATGGAAGCGTCAGGGTGACCCAGTTGGCGTGCGGTTCAAAGAGCCGCCCGACGCGAGCCTGAAGTGGTGTCCTCGATGTGTCGACTTTGTCCCCGTGGCGCTCTTTGGAGTGAGCCAAGCCCGGCGGGATGGCCTGACGGCGTACTGCCGTCCGTGCATCAAAATCCCTCGTCGGCGAACGTGATCCTGGTCGCGACCAGCGGCGTGCGGCATCGCGAAGGTGGAGAACATCGGAGCACGGTCGGGCCTACTCCCGCAAGTGGAAACGCCAGGAGAAGGAACGGTCGCCTGAGTGGGTCAAAGAGCGTCGCAAGCGCTGGGAACAAGCTCGTCGGGAAGTGCTGCGAGCGGGTTGGGCGAGGAACGCACCTCGCCGCCGCGCTCGACTTCAAGATGCTCCGGTCGTTGCGTTCACTGAACAGCAGCTCGATGATCGGCTGGCCTTCTTCGGTTACTGCTGCTGGATGTGCGGTGTTGAGGCTGACTCGATCGACCACGTGAAGCCGCTCAGCAAGGGCGGAGCTCACATGCTCAGCAACCTCCGGCCATCTTGCCGGTCCTGCAACTCTCGGAAGGGGGCTCGATGGCCATTCGCAACGTCACACCGTCGGGCCCCGTTGGTTCTCAGCGCCTGACCAACGCCGCTGTCGAGGGCCTGGAATGATCCCGAGTGCTCGGGCGCACACCGCTGGTGTCATTGCTGCACTGGAGGCGGCGGGGCTCCAGGTCGGCCGAGGGGTCGCCCCGGCAGGTGTCGATCCGCCTTACGTGGTGGTCCACGCCGGGGGGCTGAGCGTCCTCGACGGACCGGTGTCAGGTTCGCATGCTGACGCCTCCCCGACGATGCACGTGGTGTGCGTAGGCGAGACGGCGGATCAGGCGGAGTGGGGTCGTGACAAGGCGGCCGCTGCGCTGTTGGGCATCGTCACAGTTGCGGGCCGCTCACGGCTTCACCCGCCGGAGCTGGAGGCGTCCCAGCCGGTCCGGCGTGACGACGACAGGAGCCCGCCGATCTTCGAGGCCGTTGACATCTACCGCATCCACACAACCCCAGCCTGAGGAGGCACCCATGGACCTCGTCCACATCAAGCACCCGAAGCTCAACGAAGGCGACAACGAAGCCTTCGTGCACGCCGGCCTCGCCGAGATCCTCTGCCGCGACAGCGGGTGGCGGCCCGTCGGCAAGGACGACAAGGCGGCCATCGACAACATCACCCCGCCGGCGCCCGCCGGCTAGCAGCACACCCTCTCGGCCCGCCGGGCCCGAGCAGCCCCCGCACGGCCCGCCCCCGGCCTGGCTGACTGCCTCTCGTCAGAACGGGAACGGACGGAGCGGCCGGACCTCGACGGCTTCCGTTGCCCGCGTCTTGGGACCCATGTAGCGCTCCAAGAGAAGGCTGCCGTCCTCCTGGAGCGTGATGGAGGGAGTGATCTCGTCCGGGTTCATCCCATGGTCACGCAGCCACGAGATGACCTCGGGGTCGCCGCGCACTGCAAGAAACTCGCTCATTTGCTCATCATCCCACGCCGTCAGCGGCGTGACTATCCCCCCAACCACAACGCCTGAGGAGGCACCCGCATGCTCATCACCACCGCAGGATGGCTGCTGCTGCTCGCAGCGGTCGCCCTCGTCGCCTGGTTCATCGCTGGCCTCGACGCCGGCGGCCGCCCCCGCTCCCTCTCCGACCTGTCCCGCCAGTTGCTGATCGGGCTCGCGCTCGAGCACGGGATGGCCCGGCGCGGCAGCACCGAGGTGATCCGGGTCTGGTACGTCGCCACTCTCGCCACCCCCTCGGCACCTTCAGCAGCAGCTGTGACCGCAGGCGTCGACCTGACACCGTTCCTCACCCGGGACGGGCTGACCACCCCGAACAGCGGATCCACCCTCGACGTGTCGGACGCCTCTTCACGGCAGAACAAGACGGCCGCTGGGACCTTCGGCGGCGACCCGATCGAGCTGAAGCTGAACCGGGACGACACCCCCGCCAACGACACCGCCTGGGTCACGCTCCCGCGAGGCACGGCGGGCTACATCGTCGTCCGCCGCTTCGGTGGGTCCGCCGTCGCTGCGACCGCCGCGCAGAAGGTGGAGGTGTGGCCCGTGGAGGTCATCAGCAGGGAGAACGCCCCGATCGCGGAAAACGCCAAGCAGATGTTCACCGCCCGCTGCGCCATCCCCGGCGCCGTGTTCGACGACGCCACCCTCGCCGCCTGATCGTGACCGACGAGGTCCTCACCGTCGAGGAGATCCGGCAGCGGTACACGCGGCCGCGCAAGACGGTCTCCGTGTACCTCGACGGCAGCGCGCTCGACGAGATCGAACGTCTCGAGGCTGATCTCCCCGCTGTGGCCGCAGCCGACGAGGACACGAACGAGGCGAACCGGGCGCCCGAGATGGCGCGACGGGTCGAGGAGCTCTACGAGCGATCCGCCGCCTCGAAGGCGACGTTCACGTTCGAAGGGCTCGCAGGGACCGCCTGGTCCGACCTGATCCGCCAGCACCCGCCCTCCGAGGACCAGCGCAAGGCCGGCCTCGACCACAACGTCGACACGTTCCCGCAGGCCGCGATCGCTGCCAGCGCCGTCGCACCCACCCTCACCGGGGACGACGTCGACTGGTTGTGGTCCACCCTCACCGAGGGGCAGCGGTCCCTCCTGTGGGTCGCCTGCCACAAGGTGAACCGGGGCCTCAGCGGCCCAAAAGCGCAGCCGAGTCGTACCGTGAGTCTCCTCGCTTCCGGGCCGAGGTCGACTACGCAGCCCCCCGAGGAATCCCCCACAGCGCCTTCCTAGGCCGAGTCGTCCGACCAGAAGAGCCCGCGTGGCTCCCTGAGGACCGGGAGGCCGCCCTCGCCTGGCAGGAAGCGCAGCAACGCCGTTGCGGCGGGTGCGGGCACGACCGGACCGAGTCCATGAACGAGGACCTCGCCGACGAGTGGGACGTGCACGCCATCTACTGCCACGTGTGCAGCGCGAAGGCGAAGGAGTCCCGGCAGTACACGAACGCCGGCGGCGACCCCGACGGCCTGTTCTTCTACGTGGACCGGTGACCGGTCAGGTGATCTCCACGAAGTAGGCCAGGGCGACGAGAGCCAAGCAGATCCCGTAGAAGGCGGACCAGAACGTCAGGATCCTCCGGATCGAGGCGACCTGCTCGAAGATCGCCTCGAGCCGGTCGCTGTCGGTCACCGGCGACGCCATGTACGTGTCCGCCGCCTGGTCCTCTGCGTTCTTCATCGCGCTGACGCTACTCACGAGGAGGTGCCCGTGGCTGACCGTTCCGTGATCGTGCGCCTCCGGGCGCAGATTGGCGAGTACCAGGCTGCGATG
>NZ_DATLXO010000097.1:0-19240 GCF_035575815.1 Iamia sp. | reverse complement strand
CGCCGCCGAACACGACGGCATCAGCTTCCACATCCTGTAGACCACCGGCTCTCAGTCGGCGCGCGAGACGGCGCGCTGGCGGCGCGAGAGCTGGGCCAGCTCCTCGGCTGACGCCATGGCGGTGCGCACGCTCTCCTCGAGGGCCAGGCGGCTGGCGTGCATCCGCTCCTCGATGTTCTCCCGGCGGGTCGCCGCATCGGTCACGCCGCCTGCCTCGACCTCGTGGGCCGCCGGGGCGCCGATGGTGACCAGCGCGCCGGACGGCGACGGCTCAGCCGCAACCGTTCCGAGCGCTCCGGGGGCGAGAGCCGCATCGGCCTTGCGACCGTGGGCGGCCAGCGCGGCGGTGGCCTTTGCCCAGTGGGCCTTGAACATGCCCATGTCGAACGAGCCGTCGCCCACCCGGGCGCCGTCGAGGACTCTGACCGGGGGCGTCTTGAGGTCGCGCACGATGCCGAACCACGACAGGACCTTGAGCCCGTAGTAGGTCGGATCGTACTCCCACCAGAAGAAGCCGTTGCGGGCGGCGGACTGGTAGTGGTGGTGGTTGTTGTGCCAGCCCTCGCCGCCGGTCCACAGTGCGATGAGCGCCGAGTTGCGGCTGGTGTCGACCGTCGCGTAGCGGCGCCGGCCCATGACGTGGGCGAGGGAGTTGACGGTGAAGGTGCCGTGCCAGAGCAGCACCGTCGACCAGAGGAAGCCGACCACGACGCCCGACCAGCCGGCGATGAAGTAGCAGGCCACGCCGACGGTCCAGGCCGGGATCCAGTCGTGCTTGGTCAAGAACCGCAGCTCGGGGTACTTGTTGAAGTCCTTGATGGCCTCGGGGTCCCAGCCCTTGAACTTGTCGCAGAGGATCCACCCCATGTGGCTCCACCAGAAGCCCTTCTGGGGGGAGTGCACGTCGCGCTCGGTGTCGCTGAAGCGGTGGTGGTCGCGGTGGTGGCTGGCCCACCAGAGGGCGCCCTTCTGGACCGCGGCGCCGCCGCCGAAGGCGAGGACGAACTGGAACGCCCGGCTGGTCTTGAAGGCCCGGTGCGAGAAGTACCGGTGGAACCCGGCGGTGATGAACCACATGCGCCCGAAGTACAGGACGGCGCACAGCACGAGGGACTGCCAGGTCACACCGGTCACGATGGCCAGCAGGCAGAGGCCGTGGACCAAGAACATGGGGATCGACGCGATCCAGTTGACGCGCTCGTCGGGAGCGCGGTCGATGGCATGGACGCTCATCGTGGGGATCCTCACTTCGCACCGCGGGGGTGCCACTCGGGGCAGCGTAGAACCCACAACCTACCGACCGGTAGGTAGGACGTCCAACGTCCGGGAACCCGTCGCGCACGTGCGGCAGGTGTCAGCGGTCTTTTGTGGATACGGGCCGCAGGTGGGGGGCGTGGGGGGCGGGACGGCGCACCCCGGCCGGCGGCGGCGACCGGGGTGCGCGACCGGCGGGCTCGGCTAGGTGGGCGGCTCGTACTCGGGGGTCTGATCGCCCTCGGGGATCTCGTCGTAGACGGTCACCGACGCGTCGACGTCGAACAGGCCGGCCTCGTCGACCGATCCGGGCAGCTCTCCGGTGGTGAAGCGCTCGCCGCCGTTGGCGTAGCGGTACATCCCGGTGCCCTCGTTGCCGACCTCGTCCTCGCCGGTGGCCTCCTGGTCCCACCAGATGAGGGCCATGTCGTCGCTGCCGCCCCAGTCGGTCTCCGGCCACACGTCGTGATCGCCGCGCGAGACCTGGGCCTGCGTGGGTCCGCCTCCCGACGGCGGGAAGCGGAACATGGCGTCGCGGAAGGTCTCGGGCGAGAGCTCGGGGCCGGCCAGGTGGATGCCGTTGAAGATGGTGCGGATGGGGGGCTCGAGCACGTTGGCGGTGTTGTCGGGCGGCGGCTCCCCGTAGGCCCACTCGTAGATCCGGAACGCACCGTTGGTCGAGCGCTCGCCTCGGGCACTGACGAACGACATGCCGAAGCCGTTCTGCCACTGCCCGGGCTCGGTGAGGCGGGCGAAGATGGTGGTGTCCATGAGCACGCTGGGCCCGAGGATCCACTCCGGGAAGTAGCCCTGGGCGGTCGCCTCGGTGGTGAGCGAGCCCGGGGTCAGCGGATCTCCGTAGTAGATGATGGTGGTGACCCCGGCGTCCATGAGCTTGCTGATGTTGGTCCGGGCGTTCTCCTGGACGCGGGCGAGGTCGAGGGTGAACTCCACGTCGGTGGCCAGGTCGATGCCGTTCGCCTCCAGCTGGTCGGTGAACTGCTCGAACACGGCCTCGTGGTCGCCGTCGGGCGTGTCGTAGTGCAGCAGGCCGTACACCCGGTCTTCCTCCTGGGTGGCCTCGTCTCCCGCCAGCTCCGCCTTTCCGGGGCCGGCGAGGTTGCCGATCATCTCCGAGGCCAGGGTGACAGCCTGGTTGGGGGTCGGGCCCGCCTGCCAGATGAAGGGCTCGTACTCATCGACGATGTCGTCGTTGAGGGCGAGGGCGCAGCCCGGCCCGCAGATGATCTCCCGTGAGGCCAGCTCGGCGGCGAAGGTGGGACTCTGCTGGTTCGGTCCGCCGACCACCGCGAAGGGCTCGGATTCGGCGATGGCGATGGCGTCGGCCCGGGCGGCGGCCGCGTCGTCGCCGGCGCCGGTGCCGGTGAACACCTCGACCTCGATGGTGCGCCCGTAGGTCTCGAACAGGTCGTTGTAGACCTCGACGAAGCCTTCGACGGTCGTGGTCGCGCTCTCGGGGTCCACATCGGCGCCGGCCGCCTCGACCGTCGCGGCGGTGAGCGGATCGAGGGCGGGGTCGGCTCGGTAGTAGACGATCTTGACCGCGTCCTCGGTCACGCCCGGCGACGTGGCGCCGCCGTTGTCGCCCTCGAAGGGCTCGACGCACGGCGGGGCGTACACGGAGACCAGCTGAATGCGCCCCGTCTCGGTGTCACACGTGGGACCGAAGTCGACGTCCTCGCCCTCCATCTCCGCCCGCTCGGGCGTCATGGGGCCCGACGAGATCAGCTCGTCGCCCGATGCCGCCACCTCATCGGACGCCGTCTCCTCGCCGTCACCGCCGCCCCCGCCCCCGCCGAAGAGCACCACCGCCCCGGCGATGAGGGCCACGACCACGACGATGGGCCCGTAGCGCTTGGCCGCCTTCGTCCAGGGTGGCGGAGAGGATGTCGACGGGCTGCTGCCACCCGTCGTGGTGGTGTCTTCGTTCGTGGCCATGAGCGGCTCCTCTGGTCGGCCGGCTGCCGGGGTGCGGTCAGCCGGGGGTCGGGGCACCTGATCGGGTGATGGCGGCCTCGTCGGTACCGAGGTACGAGGCGACAACGGCGGGGTGCTCGATCACCTGCGACGGCGGGCCCTCGGCCACGAGGCGACCGAGGTCGAGGGCGATGAGACGATCGGCGATCGAGCCGAGCAGCGGCAGGTCGTGCTCGACTATGAGGAGGCTGGCGCCGAGATCGTCGCGCACCCGCCGCAGCATGGGCGCCAACGCTTCAGCCTCCCGTTGGGCGATGCCGCTGGAGGGCTCGTCGAGCAGCAGCACGCGCGGTCGTTGGGCCAGGACGCACGCCAGGTCGACGACGCGTCGGGTGCCGGTGGAGAGCTCGCGCACGAACTTGTCCCGGTAGGCCCCCAGGGCTAGCAGCTCGATCAGCTCGTCGACCCGCCTCGTGACGTGCTGCTCGGAGTCGCCGACCGACGGCAGGTGCAGCAAGGCGGCGATCGGGTCGCGCACCTCGATGTGCTGCTCGAGGGCCACGGCGATGGCCTCGTGGACGGTCAGGCCCGGGAACAGCCGCCCATCCTGGAACGACCGTCCCAGGCCCCGCCAGGAGCGCAGGTGGGTGGGCACGTCGTGGAGGTCGACCGCCTCGGCCTCGTCGCCCGAGCGCAGCCGGATCGTGCCGCCCTCGGTCGCCGTGTAGCCGGAGATGACGTCGAACAGCGTCGTCTTTCCCGCCCCGTTGGGTCCGATGAAGCCCAGGATCTCGCCGGGGCGGACGTCGAACGAGACGCCGTCGAGGGCCTGGACGCCCCCGAAGTGGCAGGCCACGTCGCGCACCTCGAGCACGGGAGGTCCGCGGCGGAGCCCCGAGTGGGCCGCCGCCTCGTCGTCGCCCACCTCGCGGGCGGCGGCCCGCAGGAACACCGAGCGCAGCAGATCGGGCCGCTCCAGCAGCTCTGAGGTCGGCCCCTCGAAGCGGACCTCGCCCTTCTCCATGAAGTAGGCGCGGTCGGCCACGGTGAGGGCCACGTTGACCGACTGCTCGACGAGGATGATGGTGGTGCCCGCGTCGCGCAGGGTCCGCACCATCTCGAGCAGCTGGGACACCACCGCGGGCGCCAGGCCGAGTGACAGCTCGTCGATCATCAACAGGCGGGGCCGACCGATGAAGGCCATGCCCAGGGTCAGCATCTGCTGCTGGCCGCCCGACAGGTTGCCGGCGGGCTCGTCGAGGCGCTCGCGCAAGATGGGGAACATGTCGAGCACCTGCTCGGTGTCGGCCTTGGCGTCTCCGACCCGGGAGCGGCGGTCCCACGCCGCCAGGCGGAGGTTGTCGGCCACCTTCAGCTGGGTGAAGACCCCCTGGCCGCCGGGCACCACCGACACGCCCCGCCCGGCGATCTCGTCCGGTGGGGTGTGGGTCATGTCCCGCCCGTCGAACACGATCGCGCCCCCGCTGGCTTGGACGAGGCCGGAGATGGCCCGCAGCAGTGTCGACTTGCCGGCGCCGTTGGTGCCCATCAGGGCGACGATCTCGCCTTCGTCGACCTCCAGGTCGACGCCGAAGAGGACCTGCACGTTGCCGTAGTGGACGTCGACCTCGCGGGCCAGGAGCAGCTTGACCTTGCCCTGCCGGCGCAGGTGGGCCACCTCGGAGCGGGCCGCCGTCGACCTCCACACCTGGGCGATGTCGTGCTCGACGAAGCTGCCGGCCGAGGCCAGCAGCAGGCCACCCACCACGTACACAGGCGCAGCGAGGGCCAGTCCGATGCGGATGCCGTAGGTGTCGGCGAGGGCCCCCACCACCGGCAACAGGAGCAGGCCGGGCAGGATGAACAGCGTGCCGATGGCGAAGCCGAAGGCCCGCACCTTGGCCGGCACCGCCAGCGAGAGCACCACGTAGATGCCGGGGATGAGCAAGAAGAACGCCGCGGAGACCACGGCGTTGGCGATGATGGCGATCACCAGGTTCGGCGCCCACGCGAACACCAGCCAGGCGACCGCGATGCCGAGGGACACCTTGCCCAAGAAGCGCACCACGTGGCTGGGCCCCTTGGCCATCAGCCGGGTGGTCAGCGGGATGCCGAACATCAGACCGGCGAACTGGGCGATGCCCTCGACGCCGGCTACGAGGAAGCCTCGACCCCGCTCGTCGAGGCCGAAGACGTCCTCGTAGTAGAGCCCGCCGAGGGTCAGGAGCCCGACGACAGCGATGGCCACGAACGGTAGGGCCACGAAGATGCGCCGCAGGGTCCGCACCTGCCACACGATGCGGAACGACTCGGCCCACGACGGGGCTTCCTCCTCGGTGTCCGCCACCTCGTCGGAGGCTCCCGTGGCGCGCCGCTCGAAGCGACCCCGGATCGGTTCCTTCAGCCGCAGCGCCAGCACCACGAACACTGCGGTCACCACGGCGAACACCAGGAACGGTGTCCGCCACCCGAACGCGTAGGCGATGACGCCAGCCGACATCGGACCGAGGAACTGACCCAGGGCGTTGGCGTACCGGTGCACTGCGTAGACGCGCGGACGGGCCGGGATGTCGTAGTAGTCGGCCAACAGCGAGTTGTGCACCGGGTCGTTGACGGCGCGCCCGAGCCCGGCCCCGGCTCGGGCGCTGCCCAGCATCCAAAGAGTGGGAGCCAGCCCGGTGAGCATCGAGAAGATGCCCCACACCGAGGCCCCGGTGGCGGCGATGGGCACCCGACGCCACCGGTCGGCGTAGAAGCCGATGGGGAGGGCCAGGATCAGTGCCGCCACCAGCGACAGGGCGACGACGGTGAGGATGCCGCTGGTGTCGAGCCCGAACTCGTCGCGGATCTCGGGCAGCAGGACCCCGAAGGCGGCCCGGTCGAGCTCGTCGACCATGTTGAGCCCGAACAGCACGCCCAGCGGGAAGATGGGCGCGCCCTGGGTGGTCGACCGCTTCCAGCGGTACCACCAGCCCCCCGTCGCCTCGGGCGGCTCGGGGGCGGCCCGTTCGTCGTCGGCCCCGGCGGCGGCGTCCGCGACGACGAGGGGGTCAGGGACCGGGGTGTTGACCCCGACCGCGCCCAGTGCCGCCTCGAGCGGGCCGTCATCGGTTGCCGCCGGACGGTCGACGGCGTCGTCGTCGGAAGCGGTCACGACCGCACCTCCACCGTGTCGTCGACCGGCTCGGGATCGGCGCGGCCGTCATCGCCGGCTGCGGCGCGCCGGGCACCCGCGGCTGCCACCGGCTCGGCCCGGGTGGCGGTGTGCTCGGCCCGCTCGGCGGCCTCGGTCAGCACCGTCTCGTCCGGCGGCTCGTCCGGCGCCTCCTCGTCGACCCGCACGTCGGCCAGCAGGCTGGGCACGATCAACCCCCGGCGGGCGGCCACCTTGCGCAGGGCCCCGTCGCGCAGGTCGGCCAGCACACCGCCGAACCCGGCCGGGAAGACCAGGAGCACCAGCAGCAGCCCCACGCCGGTGGCCAGGAACTGCCATTCGAGGGGCAGGAAGAAGTCGACGCCGTGCACGTAGGTCGCGCCCAGCAGGGCGCCGGGCAACGAGCCCAGCCCGCCGATGACCACCATGGTGAACAGCTCGAGGCTGCGTTGGGGCAGGTAGGGCTCCGAGGCCAGGCCGGTCTGCTGGTGGACGTAGAGGGATCCGGCCACCGCGGCCAGGAACCCCGACAGCGCAAAGGAGGCCAGGCTGGTGCGGGTGGCGTCGACGCCGAAGGCGCGCACGGCCCTCTCGTTCTCGCGGATGGCGATCAGCACTCGTCCGGTGCGGCTGCGCCGCAGTCCCACCACCATGAGCAGGGCCAGGACGAGCACGGCCAGGGTGGCGTAGAACATGGCCGTCTCGCTGGCCAGCGGGATGCCGAGGATGGTGCCCCGGTCGATGCGCCGACCGGGGAGCTGGTCGGGGAAGATCGTGCGGTTCAACAGGTAGGACGACGCGAACAGGCCGAAGGCCAGGGTGCTCACGGCCAGGGTCAGCCCCCCGCGCCGCAACGCCGGGTAGCCGACCACCACCGCCGCCACGGCCCCGACGGCGCCGGCGACCATCCCGGCCAGGGCCAGGTCCCAGCCCCACCGGTCGGTGAGGGCTCCGCCCACCGCCGCACCCACGCCCACGAACGCCATGTGCCCCAGGCTCACCTGGCCCCCCCAACCCGTGAGCACCACCAGCGAGGCGGCCACGATGCCGAAGATGACGATGATGGTGGCCAGGTTGATGCGGCTGGTCGACAGCCACGCCGGCAGGGTCAGAACGAAGGCCCCGATCAGCGTCCACAGCCCCAGCCGGCCGGCCATTACCTCGGGCAGGCGCCGCATCTCCAGGGGCACAGGGCGGGTCTCGCGAATCGCTTGCCACGTGGCCGACGCGTCGGAGTCCACCCGACTCGAGCTCTTCGCCCGCCGGGTGACGAGCAGGCCGAGGAGCACGATGCCGAACAGCACGGCATCGTTGTCGGACGGCCGGTTCCCGGCCTGGAAGGTCATGGCCTGGTCGACGACGCCGAGGCCGATGGCCGCAGCCGCGATGGTGGTGAACTGTTCGAAGCGACCGAACACCGCCGCGGCCAGGGCCTGTACCAGGAAGGTGGGGGCCAGCACCTGGCCGATGGGCAGGCCCACCGCCCCGGCCCGCAGGAACATGGCGAGGAAGGCGAGCACCGACGCCACCACCCACACGACGGTGTGCAGGCGCTTGACCGGGATGCCGAGGGTGAAGGCCCGGTCGGACCGCTCGGCGGCGGCCACGATGGCGACGCCGATCATCGAGCGTCGGAGGAACAGGGCCAGGGCCACCAGGCACACGGGGACGACCATCATGGTGAAGATGTCGTTGGCGTTGAACGTGGTGCCGCCGAACACCCACCGGGCGTCGAAGGGCTGCGGCAGGCGGGTCCCGAACGATGAGTTGCCGAAGGCGCGCGGCAGGAAGAGGCCGGCTCCGGCCAGCAGCTGCGACAGGCCGATGGTGGCAACGGTCAGCACCAGTCGAGGGGCCTCGAAGAAGCGTCGGATGATCAGAGACTCGACCAGGACGCCGAGGAGAACAGCGGTGATGAGGCCGGCCACCAGCCCCAGCCAGTAGCTCCAACCCCAGGCCACCACCAGCATCACGCCGAGGGTGGCGGGAAGGGCCCCGAGGTCTCCCTGGGAGAAGTTCACGATGCGGTTGGCCCGGTACACGAGCGCGATGCCGAGGGCGATGAGGGCGATGCGGCCGCCCACCAGGGCGCCGTTGAGCACGATGCCCATCGGGGCGGGGTAGACGACCTGCTGGAAGACCACGAGGGCGGCCAGCGGGGCCAGGAACGCGACTCGACCGCCGAGGGCGGCGAGATCCCGGCGACCTCGCAGGGAGGCGGCGCTGAGATGTGGCGTACGTCTCACCCGCGGGGACCGTAGACCAAACTTGCACGACGGGTGCAAACGGGTCAGCCCGTGGGCGCCCTTTGCGATGGAGGCCCCCCGGCCGAGCGCATCGCGACGACGTCGACGGCCCCGTTCGACGGGGTCGCGCCCCAGGATTGGTACCCCGACTACCCGTCCCCGGCCGGCGGGGGCTGATCGCTCCGCTCACCGCCGTCGGCGGGGGCGCGCGCCCGGGCCTCGGCCAGCTCGTCCACCGTGTCGAGGCGGTGGGGGATGCCTTCGGCCAGGTACGTCGAGCGGCCGATGAGGTTGGCCGCCATCGGCAGCGTCAGGATCTGCAGCCCCGCGGCGAGCAGGGCTGAGGTGGTGTCGTTGGCCGTGGGTAGGTTGATCGCGGCCCCCACGGCCACCAGCACGAAGCCCACCGTCGAGGCCTTGGTGAGGGCGTGCATGCGCGACAGCACGTCGGGGAAGCGCACCACCCCGACGGCGGCGAGGAGGGTCAGGATCGCGCCGGCCAGCGCGATGACCTCGCCGATCACGACGGTCGCCCCGCGGTGGCCCGCGAACGCCGGTTCACGCGCCCCGTCCCTCGATGAAGCGGGCGATGACCGCGGTGCTGATGAAACCCACGAGCGTGAGCATCACCGCCACCTGGAGGAAGGCGCCTCGTCCGGTGTCCATGGCGTTCACCAGGATGCTGCTGATGGCGCACACGAGCATGCCGTCGACCGCCAGCACCCGGTCGGCCAGCGTCGGGCCCCGTCCCAACCGGAAGGCGAAGAGGGCGAAGGCCAGGCCGAGCACCGCGTAGATCACGGGGATCACCGCGTCATCCCCCCGTCTCCCCCGTCATCCCGTCGTCGCCGGAGCGGGTGACGGTGGTGCCGCCCGGGGTCGACGGGTCGCGGTCGAGCTCGGCCACGGCGTCATCTGACCCGAAGGCGCGAAAGGCGAGGGCGGCGAGGTGCTGGATCTGGTGTCGGGCATCGTCGAGGTCGCGGAGCTGCAGGACGTGGACGTAGAGCACCGTCGGGTCCCGGGTGACCTCGAGCGGCATGGTGCCGGGGGTGAGGGCCATGGCGTTGGTGATCAGCGTGAGCAGGCCGTCGGAGCACTCCGGCAGGGGCACGGCCACCACACCGGTGCGGATGCGGGACCGGCGGGCGAGCACCTCGCGGGTGATCACGACGTTGGACTCCAGCACCTTCATCATCACGTGGAGCACGAACCGGCCGATGGCGACGGGGCGGAACCGTGGTCGTGTCAGGCCGGGCCAGCTCTCGGGGGCGAGGGCCAGGAGACCGGCCGCGACGGCGATCCCGCTGAGGATGTTGGCCGGCGACGGCGACCCCCAGGCCAGGACCCAGATCACGACCAGGCCGACCCCGTACGCAACGAGGGCCATCAGCCGCCTCCCCCGTCGCGTTGCCGGGCCGCGGCGGGGGAAGGAGCATCGTCGCCCAGGACGGCCGTCGTGTACGGGCGGGGGTCGACCAGGTCGGTGGCGGCCCGGTGGCTCAGGTCGTAGAGGGGACCCCCGGCCAGGCCCAGGACCACGGTGAGCGCGGCCAGCACCGCCGTCGGGCCGACCATGAGCATCGGTGCGCCCAGCGTCGAGCGGGCCCGGGAGTCGAGGAGGACGGCCTCGGGGTCCTCCTCGTCGTCCCGAGGGGTCCAGAACACGCCGCTCCAGATCTTGATCAGCGCGAAGAGGGTGAGCAGGCTCACGCCCACCGTCAGCCCGACCATGGCCCACTGCCGCTGGGCGGCGGCGGCGTCGACCAGCGACAGCTTGGCGATGAAGCCCGACATGGGCGGGATGCCGGCCAGCGACAGTGCGGGCACGAGGAAGAGCACGGCGATCACCGGCGCGGTGCGCACCATGTCGCCCAGCTTCGACAGCCGGCTGGACCCACCGTTGTGCTCGATCAGGCCGCCCGTGAGGAAGAGCGTCGTCGTCACCAGGATGTGGTGCACGGTGTACATGAGGGCACCGGCCAACCCGGCCACCGTTGCCAGGCCGACGCCGAGGACCATGTAGCCGATGTGGCCGATGATGTGGAACGAGAGGATGCGCTTGACGTCGTCCTGGGCAATGGCGCCCAACGCCCCGACCACCATGGTCGCGCCGGCCATGGCCAACACCAACCCGGTGGGAAGGACATCGGGGAAGAGGAGCGTCTGGGTGCGGATGATGGCGTAGACGCCGACCTTGGTGAGCAGGCCGGCGAAGATGGCGGTGACCGGCGACGGTGCCGTCGGGTAGCTGTCGGGCAGCCAGAAGAACAGCGGGAACAGCCCCGCCTTGATGCCGAACACGACGAGGAACAGGCCCGCCAACCCGGCCTGGAGGCCCTCGGGGAGCTCGGCGATGCGGCCCGACAGGTCGGCCAGGTTCACCGTGCCGGTGGCGGTGTAGGTGAAGGCGAGGGCGGTGAGGAAGAGGATCGACGCCACCAGGCTGATCACCACGTAGGTCATGCCCGAGCGCACCTGATCGAGCCGCCCGCCGAGGGTGATGAGCACGTAGCTGGCCGTCAGCATCATCTCGATCGACACGAACAGGTTGAAGAGGTCGCCGGTGAGGAAGGCGGCCGCCACCCCGGCGGCCAGCACCAGGTACACGGACTGGAACCCGACGTGGTTGCGCTCGGCCCCCGGCTGGCCGATGGCGTACACCAGCACGGCCAGCAGCATGACCGCCGCGGTCAACAACATGATGGCCGAGAGCCGGTCGGCGACGAGGGTGATGCCCACCGGCGCGAACCAGTCACCGGCCTGGGTGGCCACCACGCCGTCGCGGTCGACCTCGACGAGGATGAACGCGGCGATGGCGGTGACCGCGACGAGCGTGGAGATGCCGACCACCCGCTGGGCCAGGCGCGACCGGCCGACGAGGATGGAGAGAGCCGCACCGATGAGCGGCAGCAGCACCGGCAGCGGGAGAAGCACCCTCATGAGCGCGATCCCCGATGAGGCCGGGCGGTGGCGCCCCCGTCGGGGTGCTCCGGTGGCGGCGGCGTGTCGTCCTCGGTGGTGGCCTCGACCGCGTGGAGCAGCTCCTCCTCGTCGGCCAGCTCCCGATCCGCGTAGCCGCGGCGGGCGACCGACCGGTCCTCCACGTCGTCGGCCACCTCGTCATCGTCGGTGAGCATCCAGCTGCGGTAGGCAAGGGCCAACAGCAGAGCGGTGACGCCGAAGTTGATGACGATGGCCGTGAGGACCAGGGCCTGGGGAAGGGGGTCGGCGAAGCTGGACGGGTCACCGGAGCCGATCAGCGGTGCTCGACCGGCGCGTCCCGCGTTGACGAACAACACGTTGGCGCCGTGACCGAGCAGGCTGATGCCGATGATGATGCGGGACAGCTTTCGCTGGAGCAGCAGGTAGGTGCCGAGGCCGAACAGCACGGCTGCGGTCGCGGCCATGAGGACGCTCACCGGAGCTTCTCGGGCGTGGGGGGCATCTTCGCCGGAACCGCGGGTGAGGGGCTCCGGTGAGCGCGGAGGCTTCCGCAGGCTCCGCCGTCAGAGAGCCCGTGTCCTCTGGTTCGCTCGCTGCGCTCGTTCACCGGTGCTTCTCCGGTGTTGGAGGAGCCTGCGCCGGGGTGTCGGAGTCCTCGACCCGGCGGCCGACCGGCCGGGGCGGGGGGTCGTCGCCGAAGGATTCGAAGACCATGAGGGCGAGGCCGATGACCGCGAGGTAGACGCCGATGTCGAAGGCCAGGGTGGACGTCAGCTTCACCGTGCCCAGCAGCGGGGGGTGGAGCGAGAACGAACCGGTCTCGAGCACTGCGCCGCCGACGGCGAGGGGCACAAGGGCCACCGTCGCGGCCAACAGGACCCCGGTGCCCAGCACCGTCCAGGGCTGCGATCGCGACATGCGGCGCACCTCGTCGATGCCGCCGCTGATGTAGCGGAGGGCCACCGCGGCGCCGGCCACGATGCCGCCGGCGAAGCCGCCGCCGGGCTGGTTGTGCCCGGCGAAGAGCAGGTACAGGGAGCCGACCATGACGGCGATGAACACCGCCCGCATCGACACGTCGAGGGTCACCAGCCGGCTCAGGCGCACCGCCGGTGGGACGCGGTGGTCAGATGATCCGGACAGCGGGTCCCCGCCGGAGCCTCGCATCTGGATCGAGGGCGAGCCGGTGGGCCGGCGCCCGGAGCGGGCCAGGGCGACGGTGCCGATGGCGGCCGCGGCGAGCACGGTGATCTCGCCGAGGGTGTCCCAGCCCCGGAAGTCGACGAGGATCACGTTGACCACGTTGCGACCCTCACCGTCGGGCAGGGCCCGCTCGACCATGGTGTCCGACGCGGGGGTGGGCGGGTCCTCGGCGTCCGACGCCAGGGCCAGGAAGAAGACGGTGCCGGCGACCGACGCGGCCACGGCGATGCGGAGGGCACGGCGCCACTGCGGCTGGCGGTGCTCGAAGCGGTCCGGCAGTCGGCGCAGCACGAGCACGAACAGGACCGTCGTGAGGGTCTCGATGGAAACCTGGGTCAGGGCCAGGTCCGGTGCGCCCTGGACGACGAAGAGCCCGGCCATGGCGTAGCCGGTGACGCCGAGGAAGAGCGCCGCGGTGAAGCGTCGCCGCACGACCGCGGCGGCCAGGGCGGCGCCGATGATGACGGCGGCGGCGGCGATGTGGCCCGGCGTCCGGACCAGCTCGGGCCAGCCCGGCCACGACGGCCCGGTGAGCAGGAGGGCACCGGGGATGACGGCGGCGGTGAAGGTGATCACCCCGATGTAGATGGGGAGCGATCCGGGCTGCACGATGCCGGTGACGCGGTCAGCGAGGGCGTTGAGGCCGCGGAGGGCCGCGGCGTAGGCCCCGGCCGACGACGCCTGGGCCGTGTGGCCGGCGGCCAGCACGGGCTCGACCCTGCCCCGGCCGAGGAAGAGGGCCACGCCGCCCGCGAGGGCGATGAGCGAGAGCAGCAGCGGGAGGTTGAACCCGTGCCAGACGGCCAGGTGGACCGGCTCGACGAGAGGATCGAGGGCGACCGCCGCGGTGCCGGCGACGCCATCGGCCAGGGCGGGCAGGACGCCGACGAGCACCGTGAAGGCGGTCAGGACGAGCGCGGGAGCGACGAAGGCGGTCACCGGCGGGCCGTGGCTGCCCTCGGCGCAGGCCCGGGCCGCATCGGGCCGCGCCAGGCGGCCCAGGGCCCCCGCCGCGAAGCGGGCGCTGTAGGCCGCGGTGAGCATCGATCCCGCCACCAGCCCGACCAGGGCCAGCGTGCCGCCGGCGCCCTCGGCGCGGACGAAGGCGTCGAGCGCGGCCTCCTTGCTCACGAAGCCGAGGACCAGGGGCACGCCGGCCATCGAGGCGGAGCTCACGAGGGTGACGATGGTGACGGTCTGCCACCCGGCCGCGGGTCGGGGCAGGGCGCGGATGTCGCGGCTGCCGTGCTGGTGGTCGAGGATGCCGACGACCATGAAGGCGGCGGCCTTGAACGCGCCGTGGGCCAGGAGCAGCACGCACCCGGCGGCCACGGCCTCGGGTGAGCCCCATCCGAAGACCGCGGTCATGAAGCCGAGCTGGCTGACCGTGCCCATGGCCAGCAACAGCTTCAGGTCGGTCTGGCGCAGGGCCCGGAGCCCGGCGCCGATCATGGTCACCAGCCCGACGGTGACGACGAGGGGCCGCCAGATCCCGACCGGGGCGAAGGCGGGAGCGAGGCGCGCCACCAGGTAGACGCCGGCCTTCACCATCGTCGCGGAGTGCAGGTAGGCGCTGACCGGCGTGGGGGCCACCATGGCGCCCGGGAGCCAGGAGTGGAAGGGGTACTGGGCTGACTTGGTGAAGGCGCCGAGCAAGATGAGCACCAGCGCCCCGACGACCGTCGTGTCCGCCTCCGGTGGATCGGCGACGATCCGGCTGAGCCGATAGGTGCCGGCGGCCTGTCCGAGGACGATGAAGCCGGCGAGCATCGCGAGCGCGCCGACACCCGTCACGAGAAGGGCCTGGAGAGCGGCGGCTCGGGCCTTGCCGTCGCGATGGGTGTTGCCGATGAGCAGGAAGGACGTGACCGACGTGAGCTCCCAGAAGCCGTAGAGCACCAGCAGGTTGTCGGTCAGGACGAGGCCCAGCATCGAGCCGCTGAAGAGGGTCAGCAGACCGATCAGCCGACCCAGGTCAGGTCCCTCGCGAGGGAAGTAGCGGGCGGCGTAGGCGTACACGAGCACGCCGATCCCCGAGACCAGCACCACCATGAGCGCCGCGAAGCCGTCGAGGCGGAGGTCGACGTCGATGCCGAGGGCCGGCACCCATCGCACGGTCTCGGACACCACCTCGCCGTCGAGCACGCCGGGGAGCGCGACGATGAGCCAGACGACGGTGACGAGGGGGCCGAGGACGCCCAGCCACAGCCCCCGCCGCCCGAGGCGCGCCCCGAAGGCGACCCCCGACAGCCCGAGGACGGCGTGGAGAGCGAGCAGGACGGTCATGCGACCCGGTCGGGCGCAGGGGAGGTCACGGGCGGTTCAGGTCGGGGTGGGGCGGCGGCAGGGGGGCCGTCGGGGTCAATGGGTGTCCTTGGTCGTCGATCCGGTCCCGGGGGGCCGGTGCGCTCTGCGGGGCGGTGGCGGCTCCTGCTCGGAGGGGCCGCGGGTCATCAGAGGGCCAAGAACGACGGTGGGCCGCGCCGGCGCAGGTCGACACGACGCCGGGTGGGTGGGGGCGACGGACGCGAGAACAGGGTCACCGCGAGCACCAACACCAGAGCCGCGAGCGCGGCAGGGATGGGCACGACGGTCCATGCCGGGCCGGTTCGGTCCGCGGTGGAGGCCAGCTCCCACGCGGCGTGCTCGTCGCGGCCGGGGCGCGGGGCGGAGCGGTCTTGGGTCGGCGCTGCGGTGGCGGGGCGGTCGAGGTCGGATCGCGTCGGGGTCGAGGCTCCACCGTCGGCGACGAGGCCGATGAACAGCAGCAGGGCGATCAGCGCCGCCGGCGCCGCCCGGTCCCGGCGGGGTGCGCATCGACCGGACCGCTCCATGATCTGACCAGAGTAGTGGGGGTGGTCGCAGCTGCCTCAGGTGGCGGGTTCTCAGGGGGCTTGTCCCGGGACGGGGCGCGGGGATCTGGTAGACGTGGGGCCATGCCTGCTGCGTCGTCACCCGAAGCCGCCGTCCGTCGCTACCTGCAGTGGCTCGAGGATCCGGACTCACTCATCGACGACGAGGCCGTCGCCCGGGCCGAGGCCGCCGTCGCCGAGGCGGCCGACCCGCTGGCCCGGCTGCACGCCCTCGCTGACCTCGAGCACGCCCGCCAGGCGGACTCGGGGCGGGTCACCGGCGACTTCGTCGCCCACGCCCGCGCCTACTCCGAGGCGGAGTCGATCCCGATCGAGGCCTTCCGGGCCCTCGGTGTGCCCGATGCGGTGCTCAAGGAGGCCGGCTTCGGCATCGGCGTTCGCCGCGGGGGTCGCAAGGCGAGCGTCCCGCGCTCCCGTGCGCCGCAGGTCTCGATCGAGCAGCTGAAGGAGGCGACCTTGCGCCTGCCCAAGCAGTTCACCCTCGCCAACGTGGCCGACGAGGCCGGAGGGGGTTCGCCGCAGACGGTGCGCAAGGCCGTCGACGAGATGATCGAAGCCGGCCAGGTCCGCAACCTCGGTCCCAAGCCGGACCACCACGGGCGCGGCCGGGCGCCCACCCTCTACGAGCTGTCCTGACCGACGCCGCGGCGCCGGCCTCTCAGCGGGGCGGGGGGGCCATGGGCGGCGGGTCGGCCGACGCGCCGCTGCGGCCCCGGTCCGCGATGAGCAGCCCGCCACCGACGACCACCCCGCCGAGCGCCAGCAGCCCGGCCACCACCAGCCGGTCGGCCGACTGGTCCTCGCACAGGTCGATGAGCTCCTGCTCGTTCGGGTCGTCACTCTCCTGCTGGGCGATGACCCGCAGCAGGGGAGGTCCGCACGAGCCCACTTCCTCGAAGATCGTCACCGACGTCGGGAACATCGCCACCACCAGGCCCAGGAGGAGCCCGAGGGCGAGGACGATGGTTCCGGCGGTCTTCATGGCGGCAACCCTACGCCCCGGTCACGGATGACCCCGGGAGGCTCCGCCCGGCTCCCGCCCCACCCGGCGGAGCCGGTCTGCCGGCAGCCGTCGGCATTGCGGGGAGTCGGAGCTCGGTGGCGGGGCTGACGACGTGGGCCTCGGATCTTCCCCTCGGGGCGCCTCTGACTTCCTGTCCGGCGACTCCACGACGACACGGCAACATCGGCAGACCGTCGATGCCTGAATAGACACCTGTACAGTTCGCCCATGATCACCGCCGGGTTCGAGAGGTCGCTGTCGGTCACCGAGGCCACTCGTCTGGGGGTTGCCCGGCTCGTCGCCGACGCGGAGACGGGTGCCGGCGTCGTCGTCGAGCGGCGCGGGCGGCCCGCTGCCGTCGTCGTTGGGGTGGAGCGGATTCGAGCCATCCTCGAGCGCGAGGACGATGTCCGGTCTGCGGTCCTGGTCCTGGCCCGGGCCGCGACCGATCTCGGTGGCCGCACCTCCCTCGATGAGGTCATTGCCGAGCTCGGCTTCGACCGGGGCGAGCTCGAAGCCGAGCTGGAAGTCGAGCGCCGGGCTGCACCGGCGAGTCACTGAACCGCACCGGTAGGCGGTGTGACGCCGGCACGCGTGCGCTTCACCGACGACGCACTCGATGATGTCCGTGAGCTGTACCGCAAGGACCGCCAGATCGTCCGTCAGGTCCTCAAGAAGTGCCTTGGCTTCGCTGCCGCGCGAGTGGGGGTTGACCATCAGCGGCCCAGCGCTCGCCAGCATCCTCACGTCTCGCCCGACGCGACTGGACCCGGCCATGGGGCCGGGTCCGTCCTACCCTGCGAGGGGCGTGAGGCCATCTGTGCCAACACCCCGGAGTGGAGCTGGGGGGAATCCACCGATGGTCCGATGAACACGGGTTCCGTAGGTTGGGGCAGCAACCGGGGCAGCAACGCAGCGACCTACCCCGCTCTCTGCGCCCGGCCTCTCCCCCCTTCGACGGGTCCTCGGCTCACGTCATCCGCCAGGCCATGGACGGACGCACGTACGAGGGCGAGCGGGACGCGTCGTGACGGGCTACCGTCATCGCCCGTCACCGACGGTAGGGGTGGAAGCACCGGCATGAACGAGCTCCTGTTCCAGGGGACCAGCCACGACGAGGGGCGCAACGCCGAGGTGTACCTGTACGCCGATCGGATCGAGCGCGTGAAGGCACGGTCGAGGGCGTCGCTATCGAGAGCGAACCAGGACGTCGAGGTGACTCCAATGCGGTCCGTGTCGTCGGTCCAGACGCGGAAGAAGGGGATGCGGACCAACGTCGCCGTCTACGCCTCGGGCAACAACATTGACTTCCGGTTCGGGCACTCCGAGGCGGCACGGTTCCGCCACATCATCACGGAAATGCTGCTGGGGCATCATGTGCAGCCGATGGCCCCGCTCATCAGCCAGCCGGCTCCGACTGGCACGCCGGCAGGCTGGTACCCGGACCCCACCGGCCGACACGGGCAACGATGGTGGGGAGGGACCACATGGATGGACAGCGTCCTCGACGGCTCCGAGCAGACCACCGACGCCGAGGGCGTCCGACTCATGGACGCCCCCACGCCCCCCGCTGCGTCGGTGGCTGAGCAGCTTCGGGAGCTGGCCGAGCTGCGCGGCAGCGGTGTGCTGACCGAGGAGGAGTTCGCGGCTCAGAAGGCGAAGGTACTCAGTCAATGAGCAGCCCAGGCGGAACGCCAGCAGGCTGGTACCCGGCGCCCGACGTCGCCGGTCAGCAGCGGTACTACGACGGGCAGCAGTGGACCGAGCACTACTCGCCCGTCGAGGGAGCGACCGTCCAGCAACCGGCCTACGTGGCACAGCCGGGGTCAATGCCGAACAAGGGCGGCGCCAAGCCGGCACTCATCGCGGTCGGGGCATGCGTCGCCCTCGGTGTCCTGCTCGTCGTCATCGGAGCTGTAGCTGGCAGCGGCGATGACCCGGACGCGGTTCGGGCCGACCGCTCAACGACAACCACCACTGAGCCGGCGACCACGACGACCGAGAACGCAACGACGACGGCCGAGCCCGACACCGCACCGGCCACGACCGAGGCCGAAACCACCACCACCACTGCTCCCACCACAACGACCGCGCCGCCCACCACCACGGCACCTCCCCCGCCCCCGCCGACCGAACCACCACCCCCCCCGCCGACCGAACCACCACCCCCACCGCCGACCGAACCACCACCCCCACCGCCGACCGAACCACCACCCCCACCGCCCACCGAGCCGCCCCCACCGCCGCCGCCTACGGACCCGCCACCTCCTCCTCCGCCCCCGCCGGCACCGTCAGGCGTCTACTACGAGAACTGCGACGCCGCTCGAGCCGCAGGGGCCGCCCCGGTCCGCCGAGGGGACCCCGGCTACGCGTCGCACCTCGACCGCGATGACGACGGGATCGGCTGCGAGTAGGCCCTAAGAAGGGGTCGGGTTCGTCATCGACGATTGTCACGGTGCTCCCCGGGTGCGGTTCGTTGGATGGGGGGTGGCCGGCCGGGCGGTGGCACCCACCCGGCCGGCCGGCCGGCGGCTACCGCGTCCGTGCCCCAATGGAGGCCACGGCAGCCGACAGAGAAGGGCTCAGGCGGCCCGGGGCGCCGCCTCCGGGGCCGTCCGGGCCA
>NZ_DATLXO010000096.1:0-2793 GCF_035575815.1 Iamia sp. | reverse complement strand
GCACCTGGTCGATGGGCCGGTGCCCGGGGCGCTCGCCCATGAGCTTCGCCTCGGCCCGTTCCACGGTGCGGCGCATGTCATCGCCTGTGGCGTAGCCGGGCTCCCCTCGCCGGCGCAGCTCCCTGTTCCGGGCCTCCCAGGTTCCGGGTGTGGTGTGCGCCACGAGGACCGCCGCCGCCACCCGGGCCGAGATGAGCCGGGCTCGACCGGGGAGCACCGTCACCCGGGCTTCTGCGTAGGCCCGGGCGACCTCGGCCGGTGGCGTAGCCGGATGCACCTGTAGTGCGATGCGGCCACCGATCTTGGTGCGGATCATCGGCACCATTGGCACCGCACCGGTCAGGACGAACGTCGTCGCCTCCGCCTCCCGCCACCCGTAGCGCCACAGCCTCCGTGCGACCTGCGCCAGCTCGACGAGCACCGGCGCCCCCGTGGTGTACCGGAACTCGCGCAGCCCCTCGAAGTTCACCCACCGCACCGTCGTGCCGAGCTGCTCGCCGAAGGCCTCCGGGCTGTCGGCCTCAACCGAGCGCATGCGAGCGACCACCCAGGCGCGCAGCTCGTCGCTCGACGTGAGCATCTGGGGGAGATGAGCTGCCCGCCAGGCGATGACCGCGTCGTCACCCGACGCCCTCGACGCGGTGACGACGGCAAGCGCCGCCTGGTGGGATGCGAAGTCGCCGCCGCCCCGGTCCGCTTCGCCGGGGTCATCGGAGATGGTGCGAGACGCGTTCACCCACGACCGCAGTTTCGCAACCGCATCCGCCTCCGACAGCTCGCCGCCGATGACCTCCTCGGCGTAGTCGCCGCCGCGGAACGCGGCCCAGGCCACGCGGAACAGGTCATCCGGGCCGCCGACCTTCGGGCGGAGCATCTCCCTGAGCTGTGCAATCGCATCGGACATGAACGACAGTCTAACTGTCCGACCATCATGGTCCATGCACCGCCACCACCGCCGCCCGGAGGCCACAGTCATGGACACAGCACACCGCCCACCCACTGCCGTTAGGACGGCGAGGGGAGAAGGCCGACCCACACAAGCCCGCGCCGGGCTCGTCCGCGATGCCGAGCTCGCCGAGCACCTCGCCATCTCACGGGCCATGGTGCATGTGCTGCGCAGCCGGGGGATGCCGTCGGTCTCAATCGGGCGGGCCCGCCGGTACGACCTCGACCTGTGCATGGCGTGGTTGGCTGACCATGGCGCCGACGCCGGCACCCACCCGGCGGCGTCATGACGCGGGCCGACCGCCCCGAAGAAGGGCGGCCGGGCGTGGGGACGCCCGCACAGAATACATCCCCGCCGATGCCGCCACTGTCGCCGCGTGCCGACTACTGCGTGGCCGGCGGCGCCGTGGCCGAGTACGTCGACAGCCGCGAGCGCGTCGGCCGTCGGCCGATGACCGCCGTCCACCCATGCCCCGGCGCTCGGCCGGGTGAGACCATCGCCGCCGGGCCGGGGTACCGCTGGATCGTGTACGTCACCGACGACGTGGTGGCGGCCGCCTGCTACGCGGACGGTCGGCTGCTGCGCCGCGACTTGGCCGGATGGTGGACCGCTGGTCCTCGCGGGCAACGCCACCCCGTGGCCGATCGGACCGTCGCCGCCATCGTCGGGACCGCACCCGACGGGTGGCCGGTGCTCGACGAGCAGGCCCCGTTGCTCGGCGCCGAGCTCCTCGCCGACGGCGGTGGACCGTGACCGCTGCAGCCGACGAGGCCCGCCGCCTGCTCTCGTTGGTCGACCACGACACCGATGACGACGCCGGCAACGACACGAACAACGGCTCGAACAACGACACCGGGATCGGCGACGAGCCGGACGAGCCGGCCGGGAAGGTGACGCAGTCCATGGCCTTGGTGGCGCTGGCCACCGACCGGTACCGGTTTGCGATGACGACCTCGGGGGAGCCGTTCGCCGTCGAGCGCAACGGCGCCAACGTGGCCCGGATGCTCCGGGGCGGCGGTGATTCGCTGCGCGCCGAGCTGGCGCGCGCTCATCACCAGGCGCACGGCAAACCTCCCACGGCCAGCGCGCTGGCCGACGCCCTGCTCACCCTCGAGGGGGAGGCGATGACCGCCCCTCGGGAGACGGTGGCGCTCCGCGTCGCCACCCACGACAGCGCCGTCGTGGTCGACCTGGGGGATGAGACCGGCCGGGCCGCCGTCGTCGGCGCCGACGGCTGGAAGGTGGTTGACCGGTCCCCGGTGCTGTTCCGGAGGACCGAGCTGACCGGGGCGCTCCCCGTCCCGATGCACGGTGGCACCCTCGACGAGCTCGCCGGGCTGCTGAACGTGAGCGACGATACGTGGCCGCTGGTGCTCGG
Source organism: Iamia sp. (assembly GCF_035575815.1). Taxonomy (NCBI): domain Bacteria; kingdom Bacillati; phylum Actinomycetota; class Acidimicrobiia; order Acidimicrobiales; family Iamiaceae; genus Iamia; species Iamia sp. Next base: position 469 of record NZ_DATLXO010000096.1, on the reverse strand, counting down.
GTGGCTGGTCGCCGCGCTGCTCCCCGACATCCCCCACCCGGTGCTGCTGCTCGGCGGTGAACAAGGCACAGGGAAGTCGACAACCGAGGCGATGCTCGCCGGGCTGATCGACCCGTCACCGGCGCAGCTGCGGTCCATGCCACGGGACCCCGAGCAATGGGGCGCTTCGCGGATGAGGGGGGTGTGAGCGGTTGAGAGGGGGGTCCGCGGTTGGGTCGGGGGTCTCGACCATCGTTCGGGTTGTTCTGGACTCGAACTTGGAGGAGACCCCCGATGGGGTTGGACCGTACGGGTTGGTGCGAGCTGTTGGTAGGCCTGGATCGGGTGCCGATCTTGGAGGTCGCCCGGGGCGCCGATGGCCGGGTGCACGTGGCGGTCGAGACGACCGAGCGTGCTGTGGGCTGCGGGGCGTGCGGGGCCCGGGCCTCGTTGAAGGGCCGCCGACGGGTGCCGTTGGCGGACCTGCCCA
>NZ_DATLXO010000095.1:0-31987 GCF_035575815.1 Iamia sp. | reverse complement strand
GCTCGGTCGGGTCCGCCAGGAGCTCGGCGAGGGGGCTGTCGTTGGGCGGCAGGTTCGGACTGGTGGTGGTGGGGGCGTCGTCGTCGCTGGTGGTGGTCGGCTGGTCCTCGCCCGCCGTCGTGGTCGAGGCGTCCTCGGTCGTGGTCGAGACGTCCTCGGTCGTGGTCGAGACGTCCTCGGTCGTGGTCGAGACGTCCTCGGTCGTGGTCGTGGCGTCCTCGGTCGTGGTCGAGGGGTCCTCGTCGTCGCCGCCGTCGGCCGCGGTGGAGGTGGAGGTCGTGGCGTCGGCGGAGGGATCCTCGTCGTCCCCGCCGCAGGCCGCGCCGACCAGCAGCAGGGTGGCGGTCGCGACGACGGCGACGAGTCGTGAGCGGATCATGGGTGTCCTCCCCGGGACGACGTGGGCCACCACTGTGGCCGATCCGTCGACCGGCGCGCTCAGCGGAAGTCGCGGCTGCGGGATGGAGCCTCGAGGTCGAGGGCGCGCAGCTGCTCCGCGATCACGTTGATGACGCCCTCGGCGCGCTCGAGGCGGCCCCGCACGAGGAGGGCGGGGGCGGCGGCCGCCACCTTCCGGTGCCGGGCCCAGCACCCCTTGGAGACCACCACGTTGACCAGGCCGGTCTCGTCCTCGAGGTTCACGAAGATGGTGCCCCCGGCGGTGGCCGGTCGCTGGCGGTGGGTGACCACGCCGGCCACCAGGACCCTGGGCGGGTGGTCGGGGTCGGGGGCCGGGTGGGTGGCCAGGCCGGTGGCGGTGACCACCCCCATGCCGTCGAGCTCGGCCCGGATGAAGCGGGTGGGGTGACCGTCCGCGCTGATGCCGGTCGCCCACAGGTCGGCCGACGCCTCCTCGGCCGGGCTCATGCCGGGGAGGGCCGGGGCCTGGGCGCCGGTGACGATGCCGGCCAGGCGGTCGGTGCGGGACTGGGCCACCGACCCGATGGACCAGAGGGCAGCACGGCGACTGGGCCCGAAGCAGTCGAGGGCGCCGGCGGTGGCCAGGGCCTCGAGCACCGCCAAGGGGGCGCCGGTGCGGCGGGAGAGGTCCTCGGCATCTGCGTAGGGGCGCCCGGCGGCGATGGCCTCGGCCCGGTCGTCGCCCACGCCCCGGACCGAGCCGATGCCGAGGCGCACCGCAGGGCCCCCTTGCCCCCACGACGCGGGCGGGGCGCCGGGGTGGGTGCGGGGGCCGGCGACATCGACGCAGTCGACGTCGAGGGCGGCGCCGGCGGCTGACGCGTTGACGTCGGGACCGCGGACCGTCACACCGTGGCGGCGGGCGTCGCGCACCAGGGAGTGGGGGGAGTAGAAGCCCATGGGCTGGGCGTTCAGCAGGCCGACGCAGAAGGCGGCCGGCTCGTAGCGCTTGAGCCAGGACGAGGCGTAGACGAGGTAGGCGAAGCTGACCGAGTGGCTCTCGGGGAAGCCGTAGTTGGCGAAGGCGGCCAGCTTCTCCCAGAGGTCCTCGGCCACGTCCTCGGCCACGTTGCGGGCGCTCGTCCCGTGGAGGAACCGTTGGTGGAGGGTCTCCATGCGGCGCTGGCTGCGCTTGGAACCCATGGCCTGTCGGAGCTGGTCGGACTCCGACGGGGTGAAGCCGGCCACGTCGATGGCGAGCGCCATGAGCTGCTCCTGGAACAGCGGGATGCCGAGGGTCCTGCGCAGGGCCGGCTCGCACAGGGGGTGGGGGTAGGTGATCTCCTCCTGGCCGTTGCGGCGCCGGATGTAGGGGTGGACCGAGCCGCCCTGGATGGGGCCGGGGCGGATGAGCGCCACCTCGACGACGAGGTCGTAGAACTCCCGGGGCCGCAAGCGGGGCAGGGTGGCCATCTGGGCCCGGGACTCGACCTGGAAGACGCCGATCGAGTCGGCTCGGCAGAGCATGGCGTAGACCTCCGGGTCCTGGGGCAGCTCGGCCATCTCGAGCGGGCGGCCGGACCACTCGCGGACGGCGTCGAGAGCGAGGTGGAGGGCCGAGAGCATGCCCAGGCCGAGCAGGTCGAACTTCACCAGGCCGGCCGTGGCGCAGTCGTCCTTGTCCCACTGCAGGACGCTGCGATCGGCCATCCGGGCCCACTCGACCGGGCACACCTCGACGATGGGTCGATCGCAGATGACCATGCCTCCTGAGTGGATGCCGAGGTGGCGGGGGGCGTCGGTGACCTCTCGGGCCAGCTCGAGCACGGCCGGGGGGATGGCGGTCTCGGTCGGGGTGCCGCCGGGGCCGCGCACCTGGCCGCTGCCGGTGGGGTCGAGCCCGGCCCAGCGGTCGACCTGCTTGGCCCAGGCGTCCTGCTGGCCGGGGGCGTAGCCGAGGGCCCGGGCCATGTCCCGGATGGCCGAGCGGCCCCGGTAGCAGATGACGTTGGCCACCTGGGCGGCGTGGAGGCGGCCGTGACGCTCATAGACGTACTGGATGACCTCCTCCCGACGGGTCGACTCGATGTCGATGTCGATGTCGGGGGGGCCGTCGCGCTCGGGGGAGAGGAACCGCTCGAAGAGCAGGCCGAGCTTCACCGCGTCGGCGGCGGTGATGCCGAGGGCGAAGCACACCGCCGAGTTGGCCGCTGAGCCGCGACCCTGGCAGTAGATGTCCTGCTCCCGGCAGAAGCGGACGATGTCCCACACCACCAGGAAGTAGCCGGGGAAGCCGAGGGCTTCGATGAGGTCGAGCTCGTGGTCGATCTGGGCCCACGCCTTGGTGGTGGGGCCCGAGGTCGGCCGGCGGCCGTAGCGACGGGCTCCGCCCTGCTCGACGAGGTGGCGGAGGTGGGCCATCTCGCTCTGGGGTCGGCCGGCGACGTCCTCGGGGCACGGGAAGGGGGGGAGCTGGGGCGCGACCAGGCGCAGGTCGAAGGCCAGGGCCCGGCCGAGCTCTGCCGCGCCCTCGACCACGCCGGGGAAGCGGGCGAAGCGGCGGGCCTGCTCGGCGCCGGAGCGGAGGTGGGCGGTGGCGCCCGCGGGGAGCCACGGCTCGTGGTCGTCGAGGCCCCGTCGCTCGCGCACCGCAGCCAGGGCGGTGGCCAGGCGGCGTCGGGCGGGGGTGGCGTAGCGGACGTCGTTGGTGGCGACGACCTCGACCCCGGCCCGGAGGGCCAGGTCGACGAGGGCGTCGTTGCGAGCGGCATCGATGGGGTCACCGTGGTCCCAGATCTCGACCCGGACGTGGTCGACACCGAAGGCGGTGACCAGGTGGTCGAGGCGGCGGCGGGCGGCAGAGGGACCGTCGGTGACCAGGGTCGCGGGCACGATGCCGTCGGAGCCGCCGGTGAGCACGACCCAGCGGCCCGCCCCGGGGGTGGCGACGCCTCCGATCTCGGCCAGCTCCGCGAGGGTGAGCCGAGGAGCGCCCTTCTCCCCCGCCATCTGGCCCCGGCTCACGGCCCGGGCCAGATCGGCGTAGCCGTCCGGACCGCGGGCCAAGACGACGAGTCGACCGGGTTCAGCCCCCGCCCCCGGCTGGTCGATCAGCCCCAGGTCCGCGCCGAAGATGGTGGGCACGCCCACCCCGGCGGCGGCCTCGGACTGGCGGACCACGCCGTAGAAGCCGTCGCGGTCGGTGAGGGCGAGGGCGTCGAGCTGGAGGCGGGCGGCCTCCTCCACCAGCTCCTCGGGGTGCGAGGCGCCCTCGAGGAAGCTGAAGTTGGAGCGACAGTGGAGCTCGGCGTAGGCCGGGTTCCGGCGGGCCCGGCGACGACTCGGACGGGTCGAGGCGCTGGTGGCCAGGTCGGCAGGGGGCTCGTAGGCGCCTCGGTGGGCCGACCACGCCGGGCTGTCGCCCCCGTCGGTCGGCACCCCACGGTGCGCCCCGGGGCGAGGGCGTCCTGAGAGGGTGCGTTCGATCTCGGACCAGGGTTGGGTCGGGTTGTTGAAGCCCATGGGGATCGAAACTGTAGCGAACAGACGTTCGGCGCGTCGAGGGCGCCAGCCGCGGGTCACCGACGCCCCGCGACCCCCGCCCTCTCCGACGCCCGTCGGGAGGCGATTCGACGGCGATTCGCTGACCGACGTCAGGTGGGCGAAAGGGCCGACGAGGCCAACGAGGCCAACGAGGCCAACGGGGCCGACTGTCACACCCCAGGACCAAGATGACCTCACGACGCCTCGCTCGGCGGCGGATCGCGGCCCTCGCCGCCGGCAAATCCCTCCTCGACCGAGCCGAGGCCCCATGCGCCTGCCCCACCAGCCCTCGTCCCTGAACCGCGACGACCGGCCCCCCAACCCGACGTGGGACCGCACCCTCGCCCGCGCCCGCCGCCCCACCTTGGGTGACGCCCGACTGTTCCCCAACCGCCGCAGGGCCGGCATCGCCCCCAACGTCCGCATCGAGATGCAGATCGGGCGCGACGCCCTCTTCCACCGCCTCGACGAGCTCGACCGATCGCTGGTCGAGGCCGCCACCGAACGGCGGGAGATCCTGGCCGACCTCGCCGAGATCCGAGAGAAGCTGTGGCCACCCATCCCGTGGCAACGGGGCCGGCGGCCACCGGCGATCCACCACGATCCGCTGCCCCCGGCCGCCCCCGACCCCCAACCGATCGGCGGCATCGTCCTGCGCCAGAGCTGCCTGCTGATCCTCGCCCGTCACGGCGAGCTTCCCCTGGTCGAGGTGCATGCCTGGCTCCACCGCTACGGCTACGTGGTCGACGGGCACCACCCGGTCAAGGTCCTCGCCGACGCCCTCGGCCACGAGCACGATGCCGGACGGGCCGACCGGGTCTCCCGGGGCGTCTACCGACTTGACCCCCGGTTCCGGGTCCCTCGCGGCTGGCCGACCGACGCCACCATCTCCGGCGATCCCACCACGGTCGTCGATCCGCTCACCGACCCCCCGATGCGCCACTCCGATGCTCCCGAGCCCGCCACGGGCGACGGCAGGGAGGGCGGCGGGGACGACCACCCCGGCGGTGGGCCGGTGAGCTCACCGCCAGACGGCCACCCCGAGCGTCCCGCAGCACCCGTGGCGCCGATCGTCGGGCGGCGGGGGCAGGGCAAAGGTGGCTGCGTCGGCGAGGTGGGCGTGGTCACCGCGAGCCATGGCGGCGAGCTGCACGCCGGTGGCCTCGGCCGCCGCCCACGGCCCCTCTGTCCAGGTCCTCCGCCATCCCCCGACGTGGCCCCGGACCAACGCCGCGGCTCGGTGGTGGAGCCGGGCCAGGGCCGCAGAGCCCCCCTCGGCGAGCTCGGCGTAGCCCTCCACCGCCAGGTCGCGCCGGGCTCGCACCGGGGCGTCGTCGCCCCCTGTGATCAGCGACGAGGCCGGCAGGGTGGCGGCCGCGGCGTAGCGATCGGGGTCGGCGAGAACATCATCGGGGAAGGTGATCACCATGTCGCCCGCCTCGGGCAGGCCGGCGTTCTGCATCAGCACCAGGATCTCGAGGTCGCCCGAGTCGTTCACCAGCCGATGCACCGTGCCCGGGGTGAACCACACGAACGATCCCGCCGTCAGCGCGGTCGTGCGCAGCCCGTGCCGGTCGACGGTGAGCACCCGACCCGAGCCACCGATGACTGCGTAGGCCTCGGAGCAGACGGTGTGGAGGTGGGGCGTGCCGCCCGGGAGGCCGTCGGCCGCCACCGACGGATAGACCCTCAGGTGCGACACGGCGATGGCTCCGGGGAAGGGCGGGGAGCCAGATGGAGCCCGGTGCCCCCCGGCGACCGTCACGGCCTCGGCGCTCGGGTCCGAGCCGTGGCCCTCGGCGCGCCCTCCGCTCACCGGGCTCATCGGCCGCCCTCGGCCCAGACCGCCCAGGCGGCCGCCAGCCGGTCCCGATCCCATTCCCCGTCGTGGACGATCACCCGGTGGCGCACCCGCAGCTCCTCACCGGGATCCAGGTCGATCCCCTCGTGCCACAGGAAGGCGGCGTTGAGGAAGTTCGACCAGCCGTCCTCGCCGTAGGTCGCGGCCCGGGTGCTGGCGTAGAACGGCACCGGGTGACGACGGTTTACCGGGTGGTCGAGCACCGCCAGACCGACTCTGCCGGACCCGTCGCCGGGCGGCGTGCCGGTGAGGTCGCACCAGGTCGAGGCCTCGCCGAGGACCCGGTCGTGGGTCGAGCCGTCGTCCAACAGCAGCCGGGTGTCGACCCAGTCACCCGCGCCTCGCAGGGCCAGACCGCCGTACCCACCCCAGGTCGTGAACGGGGTGCGGTCGAGGTGACAGGCCGCCGGCGGCACCAGGGAAGTGTCGAGGTCGATGGCGTAGGCGTCGGGCCCGAGGGGCACGTGGGTGAGCGTCCGCTGCTCCACGAGGGCGACGGTCTCGCGGTCCGGCCGCGTCCAGCGCAGCTCGCCGCGGACGACGACCGCGCCACCATCGAGCGCCTCGACCGTCGGTGCGCCCTGGTGACGCAGCACGCCGTAGGGCGGCACCTCCTCCCAGAAGTTGTCCCCATCGACGAACTTGATGGTGAACCACAGCCCGTGGTGCCACGGGTGGTCCTCGGGCGCGTCACGGGTCAGCACGTGGCCGCCAGGGCTGGCCACCGGGTGGAGGTGAGGTCGCTTGCGGGCCCCCCAGTGGTAGGTCCAGGCCCCGGCGACGGTGACGGTCCCGTCGCCGTGGGAGACCGAGGTCGCCGGCTCGGCTCCGGTGGTCACGGCCGCCACCCGGCGATGGCGCGGTCATCGGCAGCCAGGGGCAGGGCGACCTCGCGGTCTTCGCGGGACGAGGTGTACATGGCGGTGACCACCTCCAGGAGGGTGCGGGCGTCGGTCACGGTCACCGGCGGTGCCGTGCCGGCGGCGCGGGCGTCAGCGAAGCGCTCGAGCTGGCCGATGTAGTCCTCGCCCCGCTCGGGAAGGGTCGCGACCAGCTCGTCGACGCGCCCCTGGTGCGCGGGGTCGGCGACGGTGATGGTCCACGGCTCCTCTCCGTTGGTGTACGGGGAGGTGCCCGACTCGGCGGAGAGGTGCGCGAAGGTGAAGCGGTGGCGGGAGATCTCCGCCACCGACCCGAGCGTCGCCGACATCGTGGCCAGGGCGCCATCGGCGAACCGGAGGGTGACGGCGGCTGAGTCCTCCACCTCGATGTCGTTGACGAGGGTGGCCGTCCGGGCCCACACCGCGACCGGCGGTCCCAGGACGAAGAGCGTCATGTCCAGGGCGTGCACGGCGTGGGAGAGCAGGACCCCACCCATCTCGGTGTCCCACCGTCCCCGCCACGGTGCCGCGTAGTAGTCGGGGCCGCGCCGCCATGCGATGTCGACGTTGGCCACGTAGGGACGCCCGGTGAGCCCGGCGTCGACGAGGTGGCGCACCTTCTGGATGCCGCGCCCGAACCGGTACTGGAGGATCGGCATCACGGTGCGTCCCGTCTCGGCCGCGAGGGCGGCGATCTCGTCGACCTCCCGGACCGAGCCGACCAGCGGCTTCTCACAGATGACATCCTTGCCGGCGCGCAGGCAGCGCTCGATCTGCTCGCGGTGCAGCGCCGGTGGCGTGCACAGGTCGACCACGTCGACGTCGTCCGCGGCGAGCACCGCGTCGAGGTCGGTGACGGCCCGCACGTCGCGCAGCCAGCCCGCCACCTCCTGCGCCCGACCGGCGTCGATGTCGCACACGGCGACGACGCGGTACCGGCTCCGCAGCGCCTTGAGGGCCAAGACGTGCATCCGTCCGATCCCCAGACCGACCACGGCGATCCGGATCGGGTCCATCGACGATGGGGCGGGAGCGCTCACGGGGCCGAGTCTGGCCGAGGCCGAGACCGGGCGCCGCGCGCGCCGCGGCCGAACCCTTGCTCAGGGGACTCGGCGATGCCTCTCGAGGCCGTCGGGGTCGGTCACGATCGCGATGCCCTCGGCCATGCGCACAGCCTCCTTCAGCGAGTCGGGCAGGATGGCTGGGTCCACGCCGGTGAGCGTACCTCCACGGCCCGTTAGCCCTCGACGACGACGAGGTCGTGGTCGGCCCGGTTGAGGGCGAGGGGGCCGGCGTCGGTGGCGACCACGATGTCCTCCAGGCGCAGGCCCCACGCCTCGGGCGTGTAGATGCCGGGCTCGACGGAAAAGGCGTGGCCGGCGGCGAGCGGGGTGGCGTTGCCGGCGACGATGTAGGGGTCCTCGTGCTCCTCGACACCGATGCCGTGGCCGGTGCGGTGGATGAAGCGCTCGCCGTAGCCGGCCGCGGTGATGGGTGAGCGGGCGGCGGCGTCGACGCCCTCGCAGGCGGTGCCGACGGTGGCAGCGGCGACCGAGGCGGCCTGGGCGGCCTGGAGCACGGCGTAGGCCTCGGCCACCTCGGGCGGGGGCGGGCCGAGCGCCACGCAGCGGGTGATGTCCGAGCAGTAGCCGGCGCCGCTGTCGGTGGGCCAGGTGCCACCGAAGTCGCACAGCACGACCTGGCCCGGCTCGATCACGGTGGGGCCGGCCTCGTGGTGGGGGCTCGCGGCGTTGGCTCCGGTGGCGACGATGGCGAAGTTGACCCGGCGGTGGCCCTCGTCGATCAGGCGGCGACCGATGTCGGCCGACACGTCGGCCTCGGTGCGCCCGAGCAGCGGGATCTGGCCGTCCTGGAGCTGGGCCGCCACCCGGTCGGCGGCCGCCGCCGCATCGCGCAGGGCCGTGATCTCCGAGGGGTCCTTGCGGGCCCGCAGTGGGCCGGTGACCTCCGAGGCCTTCCGCCACGCGGGCGATCCGGCCGCCGCGGCCTGCAGGTCGACGAGGAACCGGGCCCAGGTGCGATCGCCGATGGCCACGGTCCCCGCCGGGCCGCTGAGGGCGGTCACCACGCCGATCGGGTCGTCGGTCTCGTCCCACGGGTGGACGGCGAACACATCGGGGCGTTCGACCACCCGGGGCGCCTCGAGGCGGGGCACGACGAGGGTGGCATCGCCGTCGCGAGGGACGACGAGCATGGTGAGGCGCTCGAGGGCCATGGCCTCGTAGCCGGTGAGCCACGGCAGGTCAGCGCCCACCGAGAGCAGGAGGACATCGACGCCCTGGGCGGCCATGGCGGCCCGGACCCGTTCCATGCGCTCGGCGTGCATCGAACCAGGCTAGGGACATCGGCCCCGGGGACCTCTCCGGCGCGGATGTCCCGGGTCGCGAAGGGCTCGGATCGACGGGTTCAGCTCCGGATGCTCCGGGCGCCGAGGAGGCTCCGATCCACAGCTGGTGCCAGACCCGCAAGTTTCACCGGATTCCTTCAACCAAGAACGCTCACGGCCGAACCCGCGTCCGTTCTTGGTACCAGACCCACGGGTTCACCCGGGTTCCTGTACCAAGAACGGCCCGGTCGGAGGCGGCATCGACCGGTGACGACCAGACCCGGAGCGGTGACCGACCAGCGGCGATGACGGCCGAGCGTTCGGCGGATCGGCGGCTCAGAACGACGGGGCGTGGAAGACCTCCGGTCGAGGCTCTACGGTCGGGCCGATGGCCAAGCGAGGACGACACAAGAAGGGCGGCCGCGTCACCCCGAAGGGCACCCGCCCGCCCGGCACCGCGTCACGGCACGACGACCCAGAGGGCCCGTTCGGTCCCCCCGGCCCGCCCGGTGGCGGTGAGCCGGACCTGGCCGGCAACATCCGCGAGGCGCTGGGCAGCGGCGAACCCCTCGCCCTGTTGTCTCTGGCCAGCACCCTCGTGGCGGTCGCCGACCCACGCGAGCGCAACCCCTTCGCGCCCGACCGGCGCCCTGAGCTGCCGCCCCTGTCGGACCTGGTGCGCTCGTTCATCGAGGTCGAGGTCCTCGAGACCTCGGCCCTGATCGCGGCGATCGCCCCGCTGATCACCGACGACGTGCTGCGCCGGGCCGTCGAGCGCGAGCTGGCCCGCCGCGCTGACCACCTCCCCGGGTGGCTGAGCGCCCTGGGTGCCGCCGAGGTCGACGGGGCGGTCGCCATGGGCCACGTCCTCGGCGACGGCGAGAACGTGATGGTCGGGGTGCGCCTGGCCGAGGGCCACGCGCTGAGCTTCGTCGCCTACGTCGATCACAACCTGGGCACCGCGGTGAAGGACGCCTTCGTCGTTCCCGAACCGCTCGACGAGGTGATCACCCTGATGCGGGAGAGGGCCACCGACCCCGACGCGACCTGGCACGACCTCGACCCCGCGGAGGCCCGGGCCCGCATCGAGGCCGCCGTGGCGCGGGGCGCGATGACCGTCCCGGCCTTCGAGACCGACACCTGGCCGATGTGTCGCCCGATCGTGGAGTGGGTGGCTCGGCTCCTGCCCGAGGGCGGCACCGGCTACGAGCGCCCGGAGTGGTCCGAGGCCGACACCCAGGCCCTCGCGGAGCGGTTCTTCGCCTCGGCGGTCGGTGCCCCGCTCGACGACGTCGATCACCGCGACCTGCTGAACAGCCTCCTGTGGTTCGGCACCGATTACGGGCCCGGCGACCCGTTGCGGTGGAGCCCGAGTGCGGTGGAGATCTTCCTCGTCGACTGGGTGCCCCGCAAGGTCATGGCCGACCGCGCTTTCCTGGCCCCGATGCCGGCCCTGCTCCGGGCCTTCATCCGCTTCGCCCACGCCGAGCGGGGCATCTCCGCCCTGCTCACCGAGGACACCCTCGGTGCGGTCGACGACTTCGAGGCTGACTACCTCAGGGCCATCGGCGCCGCCGGTTTCGGAGGCCTCGCCGGTCTCGGTGACCCGGGCGGGCTGGACCCGGCGCTGCAGGTCGCGGCCCTGATGGGCCTCGATCTCGACGCCGAGGGGCGGAACGCGGTGGCCATCAATGAGGCGATGATGGACTCGTTGGGGGCGCGGGTCGGGGGTGCCGAGGTGCTGCGGTCCCTCGACGACCGGCCTCTGCCCGACGAGGCGTTCGACTGGTCGGGCATCGCCGAGGACATCGTTTCCCGGGTCGATGAGGTGCTGCGGCTGTGCGACGACTGCTGTGACACGCTGCTCGACACCGAGTACCGCACGGCGTGTCGACGGCTGCTGGCCCGCATCGCCCGGGGCGGACCCGAGGTGTTCCGGCGCAAGGGGCGGGCCGACACCGCGGCGGCGGCGATCTGCTGGACCATCGGGCGGGAGAACGACGTGTTCGGTGGCGACGAGGGGATCTACGCCAAGGACCTCGTCGGCCACTTCGGTCTGACCGGCAGCGTCTCGCAGCGATCGGGCACCCTGCTGAAGGCCGCGGGGCTGACCAACGCAACCGGCGGCCCGGCCCCGGGCTCGGCCGACCTGCTCGTGTCGACCGCGCGCCGGAACCTCATCGAGGAGCGGGACCGCTTCGCCGAGCTCACGTCGTTCCTCTCCGAGCTCCCCGTCCCGCCGCCCGGCGATGCACGCGGCGATGCGGCGCCCTCTCGCCCGGTGCCCTCCCGACCGGCGCCCGCCAACCGACGGTCGGGCCCGTCGGGCGCAGCCACGGTCCATCGCCTGAAGGTCACCCTCGAGGGGCTCCGACCCCCGGTGTGGCGACGCATCGAGGTGGCGAGCGACACCACCCTGGCTGCGCTCCACGACATCCTGCAGGTGAGCTTCGATTGGGACGACAGCCACCTGCACGAGTTCGTGGTCGACGGACGTCGCTATGGAGTCGACGACCCGATGGGCTTCGACGACCCGATGGGCTTCGACGACCCGATGGTCGCCGAGGAGGCGGTGACCCTTGCGGACGTCGCGCCCGAGGGCGCGGCGTTCACCTACACCTATGACTTCGGTGACGACTGGCGCCACCGCATCGTCGTCGAGGCGATCTCGCCGCCGTCACCGGGCACCGACTACCCCACCTGCGTCACCGGTCGCATGCCCGCCCCGCCCGAGGACGTCGGCGGCCCGCCCGGCTACGAGCACCTGCTCGTCGTCCTCGCTGATCCGCAGCACCCCGACCACGAGGAGCTCTCGGAGTGGGTCGACGGCCCCATCGATCCCGCCGCCTTCGACGCCGCCGCGGTCAACCGTGAGCTGCAGGATCTGTCCCCCGCCCGCCAACCCCGCCGCCGTTGACGCAGGATGGTCCGCAGCACCATACGCACGTCAACCCCGCGCGGATCGTCCACACGGATCGGTGGAGCGTGAAGGGTCAACGCTCCAGTTCCTCGCCGAGGCGGTCGATGCACAGGGAGCCGACGACGTCGAGGTCGACTGGCGAGACCCGGCCCATGACGGGCCCGCGTGCGGAGACGTTCAGCCGTCGCGCTGATCGCACGGCGTCGGTGACGAAGGTCGTGCGCAGTGCCCCCGCACACCAGGCACCCAGGTCCTCCGGGCTGCTGGCTAACGCCGCGGCGACCGCTCCGTTACGATCGTGTTCGACCAGCAGCCGGTAGATGTCGTAGATGTCGCTGGCCGCCTTCGCAGGGTCTCGCTGCCGTCGTCGGCACGACTGCAGCTTGCAGGCGACGAGGGCGGCGGGTGTCGCAACCGGTGTCGAGGCGGTCGCCATGATGCGGTCGCGGTCGATCACCCGCAACTCAAGGGCCTCGCCGGTGGCAACCGCCCACCAGTGGGACAGGATGAACGCCCGATCCAACTCGTCGTCGGGGAGGTCGGCGACCGTCCACGAGCCGGTCGTGATGATGTCGACCTTCGTGCCGTCCTCGAGGACGAAGCGGCTCCCCGTCGCCGTGCCGTGCTGCTCGCGCGCCAGGACCGCCAGGGCTGGCGCGACCTGACCGGCGTCGTCGTCGGCGACGGTATCGACGTCGGCGGTCACGCGATGTGCTTCGGCGAGCCGCACCATGACAGCGAGGCCGCCGACGAGGGCCCAGGGCGGCAGTGCCGCCCGTCCGAACACGTCGACGGCGCCGATGAGCCGCGTGAGGATGCCGTCACCGTCAGCGGCGAGGCTGACGATCGGATCACCAGACACGGGCGAACGGCTCCGGCGGGGTCCAGCCATCGAGGACCTCTCGACCTCGACCGGCATCGACCGAAAGGTCGAGCGCGACCACGACTGGGTGGGCTGCCGGCCATGTCGTTCGCGGGCCAGGGAGCTCGACGGGCCGCAGGCACGTCCACGTCGCCGGAGCGAGGGCCACCGTGGCCCTCCGACGTTCCAGGCTCGACGCGTCGCCGAGCACCTGGCGTGCGACGCGGATAGCGCGCTCGTCGGGGACGTAGAAGTCCGGCGGGTGGTCGCCCCGCACGACGGCGGCGGCACCGTAGGCATTGGCGGCCAAGGTGTCGCACAGCACCCAACCTCCAGCCGGCGCGAGCAGACCGAGCTGGCCCGCCAGCCGCTCGTCGGTGGGGTCGGGCGCGACGGTCAGGGCGGTGCGACGCGGCCGCCAGCGGGCGGTGACCTCCCAGAAGAGCTCGGGTAGGAGCGGAAGCCCGCCCGGCCCGACCAAGCCGTCGTCGGTGAGGCCCCGCACCGACTGGTGGACGGCGCCCAGCGAGCGGCCGGTGAACGCGACGAGCGCTCGGATCGACAGCTTCCGGTTCGGCTCGGTCAGCAGGGCGGTGGCGACGTCGAGGCCCACGTCGGTCTCCAGCACGGGCCGGGCGCGCCGGCTGACGTCGGAGAGCGGGGCAACGTCGGTGTCGACGAGGACGCCGGGCGCCCTGAGGTAGAGGTGGCCACGGCGGTCGAGCCAGCTCCAGCCGCCATCGCGCAGCTGGTCACGGACCCGCGGCACGAGGCGATCTCCGACGAGGAGCCGAACGCGACCCGGCCGGTCGGGCGAGCGCAGCAGGCGATCCGCGTCGGCGGGCGAAAGGGACCGCAACGCCTTCACCTCGACAGAGAGGCGTCGTCCGTCCGACGTCTCGACCGTGAGGTCAGCACCTGCGTCCACGGACGTGGATGTCTCGAGCCCGAGCGGCAGTGCGCACAGCACGTCGACGACGTCCTGCACGGCTCGGCGTTCTTGCGTTCGACTCATACGAACACTATAACACTAGGCCGACCGTGACGAGCCCACGCGCCGATGGCCCTGGTCCTCATCGACGCCGTCGACCCGACGCGTCCGGCAGGTGTGTCATTGATATTCATTCCAGCGATGATATGATCGGCCTTGTGAATGAGAGGGCACACCTGCCGCTCTTCCGCAGCGTCGCCCAGGAACGCATCCTCGCGGCCCTGTTCGAGCACCACGACGTCGAGCTCTCCATCGGTGAGCTGGCGACGGTCACCGGCGTGCCGCAGCCGACGGTCACCCACGAGGTCAACCGGTTGCTAGCCGGCGCGACCGTCTCGGTGCGTCGCCTCGGTCGTTCCCGGCTCGTGTCGGCGAACTGGGACCTGCCGTGGGCCGAGCACATCGCGGCGATCATGGCCCAGACTGTGGGTGTGCCGCACAAGATCGCCACGACGCTGGCGCAGATGGCGACCGTCGAGCGGGCATTCCTGTTCGGCTCCTGGGCCGCTCGGCACCTCGGCCACGACGGTCCGCCGCCTCAGGATCTCGACCTCCTCGTGGTCGGCGACGTCGACTGGTTGGCCCTCAGCAGCGCGCTCCGACCTCTAGAGCCCGATCTGCGGCTCGACGTGAACCCTGTCGTCATCAGCTCGGCCGGCTGGGACGGCCGGCGAACGGACCCGTTCCTCTCGACCGTGATCGAGCGACCCCTCGTCGAGCTCGATCTCGACGGCACCCGCCGACGCCGGACGGCCTGCCGTGGCTGAGCGTCCACGAGCGCCCAAGGGCGAGTCGGCCCCTCAAGATCCGGGACGGGCGGATTCCGCCGAGACTCGAGCGACAGTGACCCCAGGGCCTTGGCTCACTGAGGCCGTGGCGACAGGCGACCTGAGCCGTGTCACGATCAACCATGGTCGTTCTGCGGACCTCATCGGCCAAGCAGCAGCCCACGTCAACACGGTCAGGGCGGTGGCGCCGACGGACCGCACTGCGGCCGTGTCGCTGTGCCACGACGCCGTGCGCAAGTCGATCGACGCCCACGCGGGCGCCCGTGGCTACCGCTTCGAGAACACCCCCGGCGCCCACAAGACCCGGCTGGCCTATGCGATGCACGAGTTGCGGGCCGTGATCCCGGCGCCGGACCTCGAGCTGGCCGAGACGCTGCGCCGTCGGCGCCACAGCGCTGAGTACGGAGAGATCCCGTCGATGAAGATCACCGACAGTGAGCTTCAGACCTACGCCGCGTTGGCCGAGCGCACGACGGCCACCATCAAGGCCACCCTCCCAGGACTCGCTGCGCCGCAGCGTTGACGCCGGGGGCCTCACGTCGTCGCCCGAACCGGCAGCGCCCACTCTCTTCGCTCGCTGAGCGACATGCCGGTCCTCCGGAACAGAGGTGGATCAGCGGGGAAGGCGCACCGGCCACAGTACCGGCACCCTTGCGACGACGACCAGCGCGACCGGGACGCGACGATCGCAACCCGAGGATCGTGAACGGCGCAGGCCTACTCGACGACGACGGGGTCGCCGTCGACGAAGTCGATTCCGGTGGTGAACAGGCTCCGGAAGCCGCCGGCGTCGTAGCCGACCTCTCCGGGCCAGGCGTGGAACACCATCTGCAGCTCGTCCCCGTCGTCGAACAGCTCCTGGCCGCCGGGGCCCCGGACGCCCTCGCTCGACGCCAGCCACGGTGTGGTCCCCGACTTGGTGCAGGGCCCGGCGGGCGCCTCGCAGCGGGCGTGGCCGATGGCGTAGGCGGCGGTGTCCCAGGCGTTGGCCGAGTAGAAGAGGTGGAACCGGCCGTCGTGTTCGACCATCGACGGCCCCTCGACCACCCCGCCCTCCCAGCGCTGGTCGGCGGCGACGAGCTCACTGGGTTCGCCGGTGACCTCCTCGCGGTCGTCGCTCAGGCGCTGGATCCAGATGCGGGTGAGGATGTCGCAGCAGTTCCCGTCGTTCTTCCACAGCAGGTAGGCAGTGCCGTCGTCGGTGACGAAGGGGCTGGGGTCGATGGCGCCGCCGAGGTCGGCCGGGCACACGATCGGCCCCGTCGAGAGATCGACGAACGGGCCGAGGGGGTCGTCGGCCACGGCGCGCGAGATGCACTGGAGCCCCGATTCGCGGTGGGTGGTCGTGTAGTAGAGCACCAGGCCACCGTCGTCCCGCTCGAGCACAGAGGGAGCCCACACGGCACCGGGTTCGGACCACTCCGGCAGCTCGGCCAGGGCGTCGTCGATCTCCTCGCTGCGCAGCAGTGAGCCCGTCGAGAGCACAGGCAGCACCGAGTCGCTGGTGTTGGTGGCGTAGGCGAAGATCCGGGTGCCCACCGCGGCCCCGGTGCTGAGCACGAAGGGATCCGCGAAGTCCTCGCAGTAGACGGGCTCGGCGTCCGCCGGGCGGAACGCAGGATCGACCCTTGCGGGGCTGTCCTCGGCCGGCGGTGCGGGCTCGGCGGGTTCGGTCCCCGGCGGCAGCGGCGAGCGGAAGCGGGTGCCTCCGGGCTCCACGTCCTCACACGTCGGCGAGGGCTCGAGGCGCCCCGAGCGCCGGGCGTCGACGACGACCACCACGACCGCGACGATCGCCACGACGGCGAGCGCCAGAAGGCCGCGACGCCAGCGGGGGCCGAGCGCGCCCCGTCTCGGGGCCGAGCCGTCGTCGGGCTCCGAGTTCAACGATCCGTCCGTCACCGGTCGACCACGGCGAGAGCCAGCCGCTCGTCCTCGGCGTCGTCTCGCATCGTTGGCATGTTCCGCCTTGTCGTCGGTGGACCTTCCGAGCGGGCTACGGATCGAGGGCCGGGAGGCCGTCGATGCTCACAGCGTTCTTCTCGGCCCGGTAGGCGGCCAGCTCCTCGTCATTCTTGCGCCCAGCCCACTCGGCCAGGGTGTCGCGGGGCCCGACGAGCTCCATGTGGGGCACGGCGTAGCCGCATGAACTCGTCACCTGCTCGACGTCGAGCACGATGATGCCCCGTGCCCCGTCACGAGCAGGGAACCGGCCGGCCAGCTCATCGAAGCGCTCGTCGCGGGGCAGCACCGCGCGTCCCCGCCCGAAGACGCGCACGATGTTGGGCTTGTCGCCGAACGAGCAGAACATGATCGTCAGCCGCCCGTTCTCGCGCACATGGGCAACGGTCTCGGCCCCGCTGCCGGTGAGGTCGAGGTAGGCGACCTCGGTCGGCGAGATGACGCGGAAGGTGTCGTCGCCCTTGGGCGACACGTTGACGTGCCCGTCACCGGCGAGCGGCGCGGTGGCCACGAACCACACCGGCTGCGCGACCATCCACTCGGCGAGCTGATCGGGAACGGCGTCGAAGCTGCGGCCCATGGGGACTGATGCTCGCGCATCGCCGCCGCGACAGCGGCGCCGTAGGGTCAGGACATCTCTCGGCGCAGGAAGTCGTCGAACAGGGGGACTGTGAACGCGGTGTCGCCGTGGGCGGGGCTGTACACCATCCCCTTCGAGATCAGCCCACTCCGCCTCGGCGCCACCGACTCGACCCTGACGCCCAACTGGCCGGCAATGTCGCCTGATCGATGGGGTCCAGGGCCGAGCTCGGCCATGGCCCGGAGGTACGTCTTCTCGGCGGGGGTCAGTCGATCGAACCGCACCAGGAAGAAGTTGTCGTCGAGGTGCTTCACCACCCGAGGTGTCACCGCCTCGACGAGGTCATGCTCCACCGGGCTGGCGCCCGCGGCGTTCCACACGTGGTAACCCCACTCCTGCAAGAAGTACGGGTAGCCCTGCGCCCGTTCGATGATGGCCCCCACGGCTCGATCGGTGAGCTCCACCCCTCGATCGGCGGCGGGGACGACGATGGCCGCTCGCGCGTCGTCGCGCTCGAGCGAGCCGATCTGTGGGAACTCGAACAGCCGCTCGGCGTAGGACTTCGCATCACCGGCGAGCCCGGGGAGCTGCGGCAGACCAGCACCCACGAGGACGACGGGGAGATCCTGCTGCGTCGTGCGATGGATCGCGGTGATGAGTGCGGCGAGCTCCTCCGCCGCCAGGTACTGCACCTCATCGACGGCGAGGAGGAGACCGCTGTCACGCTCCTGCGCCGCCTCACCAGCGGCCAGGAGCAGGTCGGTCACGTCCTCCGACAGGTCGCCGCTGTCCGCCGTCCCCGCCAGGGCATCGACGTCGATGGCGAACCGGGACCCGTCGGGGAGTTGCAGCGTGAAGGTCTTCAAGACACGGAGGGCCTTGAGGACCTTCGCCGTCTTTCGGTCGTTGTCGTAGGCGAGGAGGATCTTCCGCAGCCGATTGACCAGCAGGACCCGGAAGTCTCCGGACTCGGGAGCCTCGATGAACCCGACCGCGAGACCCTCCTGCTCGGCGATCTCAGCGAAGCGGTTCAGGAGAACGGTTTTGCCGACTCCGCGCAACCCGATCGGCATGACGCTCTTGCCGGGCCGGCCCGCCAGCGCTCGCCGGACCGTCGTCCCGAAGTGGTCGATCAACTCATCGCGGCCCAGCAGAGCAGGCGGGCTGGTGCCCGCTCCGGGACGGTAGGGGTTGGCGAGCTCATCCATGTCAACGGAGCTTATCGCGTCTTATCAATCTTATGCGGATCGATCATAAACCAGGCTTAGATTCGCCCGGGTGTGATGTCGCACATCGGCTACGTTGGCGGTAACCCCGCCGACGACGTCTACGGGACCCAGACGCGGAGGAGCGATTGGCTGGCGGCGACGACCGCGGGATGGTCGGCGCTGAGATCCGTCCGGTCGATGACGGTCAGGCCGTCGATGGCCCGCGCGCCCACCGCAGACCACAGGCCGCAGCTCATCCAGTCGGGGTCGTGGTACGACCACCACGCAACTCCCGACCACTGGGCTTCGTCGAAGGCGGCGCGCGCCCAGCGTTGCGTCGTGGCCCGGTCTCGGGTGACGACCCTCGACGGCCGCAGCGACCGCTGGGCCAACGCATCGGCATCGTCGAGGTCGAGCACGGCCCTGTCATCGGGGAGGTCGAAGGTGACGAGCCGAAGCCGGAAGCCGCGGGGATGCTCGGTGAGCCAGTCGCCCCATTCGGGGAAGGTGCCGAACCGCTCGGCGACCGCACCCGGAGGCGTGCCGGACAGGTAGAGCGTGTCGTACCGAGCCGGGTTGTCGATCCGGTGCTAGCCGCTCGACGGTGGGACGAACGCCGGGTGGCATGCCTCGCCCGATTGCGCCGCCGGGTCCACCGGGCACACGCGGTGGAGGAACACGCGCTACACCACGGCCCCGACCTCGACCGCGGAGATGGCGGGTTCGACCGCAGAGCCGCCGAACTGGATGAACACCCGGGCCGGGGCGGCTCCGCCGAGGTAGGGGTTCGGGCTGTCGAGCCAGACCTCGGTCTGGCGGGCAGTGAACACCTCGGCCAGCCGCGAGGTGAGGAAGTCCAGAGCTAGCAGCCGCTGCACCGTCGGCCGGGCGGGACGTTCGTGACCCGCCCGCCAGCGGGTGGGCTGCGACCGGGAGGCGCCGAGCAGAGCGGCCAGGCCACTGGCCCCGTAGACCGCGATCAGGCGGTCGACCTTCTCCGATACCCCGGCCTCGAACGCGTCAGCGCTGATCTTCGGTCGGACCACGATCGCCTCCGCTGCCACGTCCGCACCCTAAACCGCCCACAGGAGTCCTCAACACGATCTGTCGGGTGGAGGCGAGGTCGTGGTGCGCCTCGGCCTCGACCCGCGAGACCCGCTGAGCGTCGAGCCCCACTAGATGAGCACTCGGCATCGAAGGCATCCACGGGGCTCGCCCGTCGCTCAGCTGCGGCCGCGTCCGGCGCGCATCCCGGCGATCAGCTCCTCGGCGCGTGACGCGCGGAGCGTCCCGGTCGATGACAGATCGGCGGACCGGCCTGCGGTGAGCGCCTCTCGCACTCGGGCCGCGGCGACGTAGGCCTCGTCCGCGCGGCGCGCCCTGAGGGCATCGGGCCGGACGACCACCGCGACCGGGCGCCCGTGGCGCGTGATGGTCACCTCGTCGCCCGCAAGGACGCGATCGAGCAACTCGGGGAGCGCCGCCCTCGCCTCAGTGGAGCTCATGGTCAAAGCCACGGGAGGATCGTACGCCGACGTACGGCCGCGTGCAGCGGTCGCGAGTTGTCGCGTCGACCCGGCTACGGCCGCGGACAGTGGAGGCGGACGGCTCGGTCGGCAGCTTCGCCGGGGCGGCCCCTGAGGCTCAGCCCCCGATGATGGGGCCGGAGGCGACCGGGTTGGAGGCGGCGATGCGGAGGGCTTCGGACGTTCCGGCCTCGTCGACGGCGTCGAGCTGGTCGAGCACGTCGGGGGGCAGCGGCTGCACCGCGACTCGGGAGATCAGGGGGTGCGACGAGGGCTGGGCGTCCTCGGCGGCGCTGAGGAGAACCTCGTGCATCTTCTCGCCCGGGCGCAGGCCGGTGTAGGCGATGTCGACCTTGCGGTCGGACTGCTCGATGAGGCGGTGGGCCACGTCGTCGATGCGGACCGGCTCGCCCATGTCGAGCACCAGGGCCTCGCCGTCGCGGCCCATGGCCCCGGCCTGGATCACCAGCTCGACGGCCTCCTCGACGGTCATGAAGTAGCGGGTGACGTCGGGGTGGGTGACGGTGACCGGTCCCCCGGCCTCGATCTGGCTGCGGAACGCGGTGAGCACCGAGCCCCGGCTGCCGAGCACGTTGCCGAACCGCACGCTCACGAACGCCCCGGCGGCGTGCGTCGCGGCCGACGCAGTGAGCCGCTCGGCGATCCGCTTCGAGCACCCCAGCACGCTGGTCGGGTCCGCGGCCTTGTCGGTGGAGATGTTGACGAAGTGGTCGACCCCGTGGGCCAGCGCCGGGGTCAGCAGGTTCTGGGTGCCGGTGCAGTTCGACTTGTGCGCCTCCTGGGGGTGCATCTCGAGCAGCGGGAGGTGCTTGAGCGCGGCGGCGTGGAACACCACCTGGGGCCGGTGTTCGGCGAAGACCGCCTCGATGCGCCGGGCGTCGCGGATGTCGGCCACGACGAGGTTGCGCGAGTCGAGCATGGCCCGCCCCTCGATGGAGAGCTGCACCGCGTGAAGGGCGGATTCGTCGCGGTCGAGCATGACGAGCTCGGCGGGGGCGAACCGGTAGATCTGGCGGCACAGCTCCGAGCCGATGGACCCGCCGGCCCCGGTGACCATCACCCGCATGCCGGTGAGGTAGCCGGCGATGCGGTCGAGGTCGGTGTCGATCTGGCGGCGGCCGAGCAGGTCGGCCTCGGTGAGGGGCCGCACGTCGGCGACGTCGACGCCTCCGCCCAGCAGCTCGGCGACCGGGGGCAGCACCAGCACCTCGAGCCCGCAGTCGCCCGCCACCGCGGAGATGTCCCGGATGATCGAGCCCTCGGCGCTCGGCAGGGCGATGACGACGGTGGTGGCCTCCACCCGTCGGGCCACGTCGCAGACCTGGGCCGAGGTGCCCATCACGGGCACCCCGAGGATGCGGAGGCTGCGCAGGTGGGGGTCGTCGTCGATGAGCGCCACGGGCACGTAGGGCCCCTCGGGGTTGCGCATCATCGAGCGGATCAGCTGGTCACCGGCCTCACCGGCGCCGACGACCACGACCCGGGTGAGGTCCTCACCGGCGGGGCGCAGCTTGCGCTCGAGCAACAGCCGCCACGACCACCGCAACGAGGCGGTGAACAACAAGGTGATGATGCCCTGGGCCACACACGCCGAGAGCGGGATCGGCCGCGACGCCACGGCCACGTTGACGCCGAGCAGGACGACGGTGGTCATGGCCACTGCTCGGGCCAGGGCCCAGACCTCCTCGAAGCCCCCGAAGCGCCAGCGGCCCATGTAGAGCCCCTGGGACCACCCGGCGAGGAGCTGGGTCGTGCCCACGATCAGGAGGATGAGCGGCAGGGCGTCGATCGACCCGGCCGGGACGTCGGACTCGTAGCGCATCCACAGTGCAAGGACCACTGCGCCCATGGCGATCATCGGATCGGCGATCGCCTGAGCGATCCGCCTCACCCGTGCCGGTGGAACGTTCAATGCACTCGCGCCCCGCGCATCTGACCTCATGTGGCGTATCCCCTCCCAAGGTTGCCGGCCACACACCGTAGCCGCCTCACCACACCGAGTACAGCCCGTGATTGAGTCCGGGGAGGGAAGGCTCGACATGCAAGCGAGCCCGGTCCGGAACCCTGCCGGGCGGGATCGAGGGACCTGACCTGTCGCGATCCACACGCCGAGGGCGGCCCCGAGTGCGTCGGCCACGACGTCAGCGGCTTCAGCATTGCCACCGATCGGCGACGGCAGGGAGAACCCCAGCGAGGCGCCGATGCCCTGGACGACCTCGAGCAGGATGCCGGCCACCAGCACCAGACCCCCGGCGGTCCAGGGGAGGAGGCGACGTGAGAGGACGACGACCGCCCCGGTCGCGATGACCAGGTGCAGCGCCTTGTCGGCTCCGAACGGATCGGCCACGACCAGCCAATCACCCTGGGCGACGATCGTGAACGCGGTCGAGTAGCTCAGGGTCAGAGCTGCTCGACGGTGGGCCCGGTCAGGACGTTGCGACAGTCGAGCACATGGGTCCCCGAGTCGACGATGAGCTGGCGGTCGAAGGCATCGTGGTCGACCACGAGGATGGCCAGCTCGGCGGCGGCCAGCTCGTCCGCGGAGAGCTGGGCCATGATCACCCCGGCGGGCACCTGCTCGGCGACGACGTGGGGGTCGACGACCCGGACCTCCGCGCCGAGGGCCAGGAGGCGCTTGACGATCTCCTTCGACGGCGCCTCACGAGGGTCACCGGTGTTCTTCTTGTACGAGAGGCCGAGCACCAGGATGCCCTGGCCCCGCACGGCCAGGCTGCGCTGGTTGAGGGCGGCGACGACACGCTGGACGACGTAGTCGGGCATGTGCTCGTTGACGTCGTTGGCCAGCTCGACGAAGCGGAAGGTGTGCCCGAGCGAGCGCCGCACGCGCCACGACAGGTACGAGGGGTCGATGGGCAAGCAGTGCCCGCCAACGCCGGGGCCGGGCGGGAACTTCATGAACCCGAAGGGCTTGGAGTCGGCCGCTTCGATCGCCTCCCACACGTTGATGCCCAGGTCGTTGGCGAACATGGCGAGCTCGTTGACGAGGGCGATGTTGACGTGCCGGAAGGTGTTCTCGAGGAGCTTGGCCAGCTCGGCCTCCTTGGGCGTCGACACCGGGATCGTCTTGTCGACCAGCTGGTCGAAGAAGCCCTGCACTGCGACGAGGGAGGCGGGCGAGACGCCGGAGACGATCTTGGGTGTGCGTTCGAAGGTCCACGTCTCGTTGCCAGGGTCGATCCGCTCGGGGCTGTAGCCGAGGTGGAAGTCCACCCCGGCGGTGAGGCCCGAGGTCTGTTCGAGCACGGGGGCGACCAGCTCCTCGGTGGAACCGGGGTAGGTCGTGGATTCCAGGACGACGGTGCAACCGGTGGTCATGTGAGGGGCCAACCCGGCGGCGGCCGACTCGATGTAGCTGAGGTCGGGCACCCCATCGCGCAACGGCGTGGGCACGGAGATCACAGCTACGTCGAAACCGGCCAGGTCACCCGGGTCGGCCGACGGGCGGTACCGCCCACTCGACAGAGCAGCGCGCAAGCGGACATCGGTGATGTCCTCGATGAAGGACTCCCCTGCGGCCAAGCGCCCGACCCGCTCGGTGGCCACGTCGAACCCGATCACCTCAAAACCGGCCTCCGAGGCCCGCACCGCGACCGGCAGGCCCACGTACCCCTGCCCGATGACGACGACCTTGCTCATGCAACCCCTTCACGAATCTCCTGCCATCGCAGTATGGCTGATGGCCACCCGACGGCGGTCATGGCTGGGCGTTCAACTCGCAGCCCTCCAGCGGCCTGGTCCCCCGGATCCGCCGCGTCAGGGCACGAGCACGATGCGGCTGTTGAGCTCGTGGGGCAGTCGGACCGATCCCTCGACCACCAGCTCGGTCGCATCCCGCAGATCTCCGAAGCCGAGCGCATGCTGGGCGGGCGCAACTGATGCCGAGAGCTGAGCGCCAGAAGCGTCTCGATCAGCGGAGCGAGGCAGTAAGACCCGGAACCCCACGGCGTCCACCTCGGGGTCGAGCACCGCCCGAACGGCCTCGACGGACAGGCTGGTGGCCTCGAACAGAAGGCATAGCCGTACCCGGTGCTCTCCGCTGCCCTCGAGCCGATCGGTGATGACCACTGATCCGGGCGCCACGGTCCACCGACGCCGATGGATTGGCGAACCATCGAGATGCGCAAAGCCGGTGTGGGACGCCTCGATCTCGACATTCCCCGCGACGACCTCAGCCCGGTGCAGCGTCGCCTGGGCCAGGCGTCCGGCACGGAAGCTGCCCCACACCTCGGTCTGGTCCTCTCCGTCGATGGTGATGGTGTTGTGCGCTCCGGTGCTCCGCTCCCAGATGCGCCGCGGCCCAGACCCGTAGACCGACGTGCCGGGGTCGACGATCACCCGCTCACCGTCGACCGCCATCTCGAAGGTGAGGCAGTCGGCCTGGGCGTGGGCCGGCAGGTCTGGAGGGCACGGTTGCCCGACATCCGCTACGAGGTGGATTCTTCCTCCCGGGCTCGCAACCACGTATCCCGATTCCGGCAGGACGGTGATCAGATCATCAGATCTCCTCCTTGGGCGGAGCGCAGCGATCCGAGCGGGTCCCACGCGCTCACAATCGTTGAACAGCGGTACATCGCCGTCGGGCATCAGCATCGCTCCCAGCCACCGACGCATGCGAGCGACTGCCTCCTCCAGTCCCTCCACCGCAGTGGCTCCTGCGGCCTCCGAGAGGTTCTTGATGTCGATGAGATCGCCCAGAACCTGGCAGTGGTAAGAGGGAGACAGCTCGAAGTGTCCGCCGTCAGGCAGGACTTGCACCGAGAGCTGGCTCGCGATCAGTGTCGCGGCCTTCTCCATCAGGCGCTGGTCACCGAAGTACACACCGAGGCCCATGAGGGCCTTGAGGTTCTTCATCAGGTGGTTCCCACCCACGTCGAGCTCCAGGTTGTGTTCCACGAAGCCGGCGTGGAGCCGCATCTGCTCGCGGAGGAGGTTCTCGACGGGAGTGCTTGCGGCGAGCGAGCGAGCGACGTTGACGAAGACCCACGCCCGCAGCGAGGTGGGATAGGGCGCCCAGGCGTTCCACCGACCGAACCGGGTGGCATCACACCAGCTGCGCAGGTGCTCGCCGAACACCGTTCGGGCGCGGTCACGATCGGGCTCGTTGGCGAGGGTCCAGGCCCACTCCCAGTAGTGCTGGTGGTAGAGCCAGAGCTGCGGGGCGTCCACGGGGTCCCACTCGATGGGTGTGCCGAGGGCCCGAGCCTGGTTGAGGAAGCTGAACGTGCCGTCCTCTAGGTCGCCAATGCGACCACAGGCCGGTGGGACCTCGGCATCGAGGGCGACGAACCCATCGGGCCATCGCGCCTGACCCCCCCGGTGCGTCCAACGTCGCCGGAACGGTTCGGGCCATCGAGCGAGCACCGCCTGCTGAGCACGCAGACGAACGCGGTGGACGACCTGCTCGGGGCGCAGGTGGCTGACCGTTCGGAGGTAGAGCCCCGCCGTGTCCCGATCGATCATGGCGTGGACATCTGGGCCTCGGACCGGATCCCCTCGGCGAAGGAGCGAGGGGCGAAGCCCAGGTCAGCGACTGCGTCGGTGATGTCGAACGCCTTGTCCTCGACCAGCCGCTCGATCTGTTCGGCCTTGATCGGCAGGGACCGGCCGGTCCGCTCGATCAAGGTGAGGAGCCTGACCAGCGATCGCGCCGGCACCGGAATCGGCCTCGGCGTCCGTCCGACTGCCGCGCCGGCCTGGGCGACGATCTCGCGAAAGCTCAAGGCATCAGGGCCGCCGATGTCGTACGCCTTGCCGATCGCGATGTCGGCGCCCACCGTCGCGACGACGGCAGAGGCGAGGTCGGCGACGTGGACCGGCTGCTGCAGGTTCTGTCCGCCTCCGGGCATCGGCATCACCGGCGATCGGCGGAGCAGGCGCAGCAGCCGCCACATGTTGCGATCTCCAGGGGTGCCATAGATCATCGTGGGGCGCACGATCGTCCAATCGAGCGAGCTGTTGCGGATGCTCTGCTCTGCGGCGATGCGGACGGTCTTCGACGGTGCGTTCAGCGCGGTGAAGATTCCGGTGGTGGAGACGAAGACAACCCGTCGAAGGCCGGCGCCGGTGGCAGCCGCGATGATGGTCGGCGCGTGTCCGAAGCCGAGAGACGCGATGTTGACCAGCACCGAGGACCCCGACGCGGCGAACGCAGCGCGAACCGACGCGGGCGACTCGAGATCACCGTCGATGGGCTCAGCCCCGAGGGTGCGAAGGCGGTGGGCAGCCTCGGGTGACCGGGCCAGGGCGGAGACGGCGTAACCAGATTCGATGAGCAACGCGATGACGAAGCCCCCGAGGAACCCACTCCCACCGGTCACGTGGACGCGGATCGGGCCGTCAGGTCTCATTCGGCGTCCTGGCAGCCGGTCACGCTCTGGAGGATCTCCCGATAGCGACGGGCGAGCCGCCGGCGATCGAAGTGCTCCTCGACGTACTGCCGGCCTCGCATCCCCATGGTGGCCCTGCGCTCGGGATCGTCGGTCAGCGACGCGATCGCACCGGCGAGGGCATGGGGGTCGCCCGGGTCGACCACCAGTGCTCCACCGCCACGGAGGATCTCGGCCGCCTCACCTCGCACGGCCCCGACCACGGCTTTGCCGGCCCCGAAGTACTCGAAGATCTTGGACGGGATGAAGGTGGAGAAGAGCGGGATGTCGCGGAGAGGCACGAGGCAGACATCTGCCGCGGCGAGCAGGCTGGCGACCTCGTCTCTCGCCACCCCTGGGTGGAGCGACACCTTGGTCAGGCCGAGGTCAGTCACGCGCTCCTCGAGCTCGCGCTTGGCCGCCCCCTCCCCGACGAAAGCGACGTGGACGGATCGGTCGCGGAGTCGGTCTGCGGCGTCAGCCACCGTGACGAGGCCGTGGGAGATCCCGTGGGCGCCGATGTAGAGGACGAGAGCCTCTCCCTCCGCGATGCCGAGGCGGGCCCGCCCGGGCGCCGGATCCCCGCCCGGCTGGAAGCGACTCAGGTCGACGCCGTTGCGGATGGTGTGCACCTTGGCAGCGTCGATGCCCCGTCGGAGGAGGTCGTCGCGGAAGCCCTCGCTGACGACCACGACGGCGTCGGCGGTGCGATAGGCCCAGAGCTCGAGGCGCTCGAGCAGCCAGATGGCCTGGCGGTTGGTGAGAACCCCGAGCTCGACGAAGATGGCGGGCCAGAGGTCTCGGACCTCGACCACGAGGCGAGCCCGCTTGACCTTGGCGAGCACCCAGGCCGAGAAGATCGAGAAGAAGGTGGGAGACGACACCACCACCACGTCGGCTCGGCCGCTGCGCCATCCGCCGAGGATGACCGACGAGGCCATGAACGAGAGGTGTCCGAGGGTCTTCTTGGTGATGCCCTCGTTCGCCGTTGCGTAGAGCCAGGTCCGCATCACCCGGTAGCCATCGGTCTCCTCCACGACCCGGGGTCGACCTCGGTACTCCTCGGGGATGATGCCGGTGGGGTGGTTGGGCATGCCGGTGAGCACCGTGACGTCATCGCCCGTCTCACTCCAGAAGCGGGCCAGGTCGCTCAAACGAGCCTGAGGCGCGCCGATCTCGGGAGGGAAGTAGTGCGTGACGATCAGGGTCCTCATCGAGCGCCTCCGGTCAGGGCGAGTCCGGACGGAGTCGGACGCCGTCGAGCCTGCCACCGTGGCGCAGCCAGGTAGACAAGGACGACGACAACCAGACCGAGATCGGCAGCGACTCGTGTCGCTGTCCCGTCGACCATGGTCGCCGCACCCAGCAGGCAGCAGACGGAGATCCCGAGGGCGACGACGAGCGTCGTCCTCGCATGGGACCAACCGCCGATGACGAGCTGTTGGTACACATGATCACGGTGAGGCTCGGTCAAGGGCGCGCGGCGGACGACCCGGCGGACGAGGGTGGTGCCGCTGTCAGCGAGATAGATGAGCACCGGAGCGAGGGCCATCTCCGGCGTCCATCCCGACAAGATGGCGAAGACGACCATCGCAGCCAGCCAACCACCGAGGAAGTAGCTGCCGGTATCGCCGAGGAAGACCTTCGCCCGCGGGAAGTTGAACGGGAGGAAGGCCACGGCGGCGGCGGCGACCACTGCGCCGGTGGCCAGCAGGACTTGATCGTCCTGCCAGGCACCGACCGCTGCCCAGGCCGACCCCGCAAGGCTGGCCTGGACTGCAGAGATGCCGTTGATCCCGTCCATGAAGTTGAAGGCGTTCACGAAGGCCATCAGCCAGGCCCACGCCAACGGCGCAAAGACCAGCAGCAGGGGTGTGAGATCTCTCTCTGCCAGGAGCGCCGCAGCCCCCACCACAGCGAGCACCACCTGGGTGACGAGGCGTCTGATGGCCGGCACCCCGCAGAGATCCTCTCGGAGGCCGAGGAGGCCGAAGGCCAAGGCGATGCCGACGATGGTCGCTATCGAGCCGACGCCCGCCCCGATGGCGAGGAGACTCCCCACCGATGCCCCGACGGCCGGGGCCACACCACCTCCCCGAGGGGTTGGCACCGCATGCGACGACCGTGCCACCGGCACATCGACCACGGCTCGCCGCTCGAGCAGGCGGATCACAGGCCGGCAGAGCAGCGCACTCACGGCGGCCGCAGCCACGACACCGACGATGATCATCATTGGCAGGGTGCGATGAACGCTGCGGACTGCTGGCTCATCGGCCCAGCAGCGCGGCGACGATCCGCTCGGAGGCGTGTCCGTCCCAGAGCGCAGGTCGTCGTGTCTCGACGCCATCGTGGAGCACGGCGCGAGCAGCCTTCACGATGCGCTCGGGATCACGGCCCACGAGCTGGTTGGTGCCCTCGGCGATGGTGATCGGCCGTTCGGTGTTGTCCCGAAGGGTGAGACAGGGCACGCCCAGGACCGTCGTCTCCTCCTGGATGCCTCCAGAGTCGGTGAGGACGATGCGGGCCCCAGCCTGCAACGCCAGGGAGTCGAGGTACCCCACGGGACCGGTGACGGTGATGTCCGGCCCGAGGTCGAGCGCGTCGAGCTTCTGCGCCGTGCGGGGGTGGGCGGGGAAGACGAGTGGGCACTCCCGGGCGACGCGCACGAGCGCCTCAGCGACCGTCCGGAGCACCCACGGGTCATCCACGTTGGCAGGCCTGTGCATGGTGACGAAGCCGTAACCACCTTCGGTCAACCCGAGGTCACCGAGGACCGGCCGGGCCCGGGCCCGGTCGAGGTTCGTGAGCAGGGTGTCGATCATGACGTTGCCCACGAGGTGGATGCTCTCGGACGGTCGACCCTCGGCGAGCAGGTTCTCGACCCCGTCGGGGGAAGGGGCGAGCAGGACATCGGAGATGCGGTCGACCACAACTCGGTTGATCTCCTCGGGCATCGACCAATCACGGCTCCGAAGCCCCGCCTCGACGTGGGCGACGGCCACGCCCGCCTTGGCTGCCACCAAGGCGCAGGCGACGGTGGAGTTGACGTCGCCAACGACCATGACCACGTCGGCGTCAAGGGCATCCAGGAGTGGCTCGAAGGCCACCATGACCCCGGCGGTTTGCCCCGCGTGGGTGCCCGATCCGACACCAAGGTGGTGATCGGGCTCCCGCAAGGCGAGCTCCTCGAAGAAGACGTCGCTCATCATCGGGTCGTAGTGCTGCCCGCTGTGGACGAGCACGACCTCGACCCGGGCCGCCTCGAGCGCAGCCACGACGGGCGCGAGCTTCATGAAGTTCGGCCGGGCGGCCGCGACTGCGCACACCTTCACTGTCCGTCCCCTCCTCTGGCGGTGCCCATCGTAGGCGGCTTCCGATCAGGCCCCGAACACCGCTCCCCATTGGTCTCTCAATCGATCCCAGCAGCTCGCAGCGCCACATCCGAGACCTCCACGATCTCGTCGAACGCGATCGGAGCGGGTCCGCCGGACCGCACGGCGGCGATGAACGCGGCCATGCACGCGTGGTGGCCCTTGTCCTGGCGACGGAGCCGCATGGTTCGGACCCCTGGCCAGCCGTAGGCCTTGAGGGTCCGGAAGTTGTCGTTCACCAGGACCCGGCCGCTGCTGAACACCTCGACGCGTTCCTTCGGGTAGCGCTTCGACCCGTTGGCGAAGTAGTTGACCGTGGCGATCGACCCGTCCTCGAACCCGAGCGAGATCGTGGCCGTATCGACCGGGCCAGAGCTCGCGAGCACCGTGGTCTTGACGTCTGCAACGGGGCTTCCCACCAGGAAGCGGGCCAGGTCGACGAGGTGGCAGGCTTCTCCGACGATACGTCCGCCCCCAGCCGCGACGTCCTGGGTCCAATGGTGCGCGGGGATCGCGCCGGCGTTCATGGTGAGGGTGATGGCTTTGGGGCCGCTCTGCTTGGCCAGCAGCCCGGCCATCCGCACCGTGACGGGCGCGAACCGACGGTTGAAGCCCACCGTGAGCAAAGGCACCCTCGTGCCCGCGCCGATGAGCTCATCCACGCAGGCCACCACGTCATCGAGCTGTGCGCGTGTGATGGCGAGTGGCTTCTCGACGAACGCGTGCTTGCCGGCCCGCAGCGCCCGCTCGACGTAGCGTGCGTGGGAATCGTGCCGGGTTGCGATCACAACGGTGTCGATGACAGCCGCGTCGAACACGTCGGCGGTGTCGCTGCTGGCCTGGCGGGCCTCGAACCTGCGGGCTGCCAGGGTCGCCGAAGTACCGCCGCTCGACACGATGGTGTCGAGGTCCCCTCCGGCCGAGGCCAGGGCGGGCAGCAGCACCTGGGCGGCAAAGGTGCCGGCGCCGATCACGCCGACCCGCCCCGACCCTGGCCGTGTCCGTGGGGATGAGACCGTGACACGGCGCTGGAGCAGGGGGCTGGCCGGTGACAGGTCGGCCTGCGGGTAGCTCAGGACGATGCCCAGCGCGGCCGGGTCCGAGACCAGGGTGTCATACGCGTTGGAAGCATCATCGAAGGCGTACTCGTGGGTCACCAGCGAGGCGACGTCGAGCTTGCCGGTGGCCATCAGCCCGAGAACGGCTTCCATGTTCCGCCCGGCGGTCCACCGGACGAACCCCGCGGGGTAGTCGATCCCGCCTTGCTCGTAGACCGGGTCGTACCGGCCCGGTCCGTAGCTGGCGGAGACCTGGAAGGTGAGCTCCTTCTCGTAGAAGTCGCTGCGGTCGAGCTCGAGGCCGGTGACACCGACGAGGACGATCCGACCCCGCTGCCGACACATCTGCGCCGCCTGATGGATGGGTTCACTGGACTTGGTCGAGGCACAGACCAACACCCCATCAGCGCCACGACCAGCGGTGAACTCGTGGGCGGCGCCCAGGACATCGCCACCGGAGTCAACGGTGACGGCGCCGTAGGCCTCGGCTCGGGCGCGCCGGGTTGGGTTCGGGTCGATGCCCAGCACGGCACAGCCCTGAGCCTCGAGGATCTGCACGGCGATGAGACCGACGAGACCGAGCCCGACGACGACGAACCGCTCGCCGAGCGTCGGCGCGATCAGCCTCGTGCCCTGGAGGGCGATGCTCGCGATCGTCGCAAACGCCGCATCGGCCGCAGTGACACCGTCGGGTACCGGGGCTGTGAGGTTGATCGGTACCGAGGACACCTCGGCGTGGGGTCCGGCGGAGGCCACGCGATCACCGACGGCAACGCCAGCCACATCTCGTCCGACCCCCACGACGACACCCGAGCTCGAGTATCCCAAAGCGATCGGCTGGGCCAGCTTCGATCGCACGGCTTGGACGGTCGGACCGATCCCATCGGTCCGGGCCTTGTCGAGGACTTCACTCACGCGTTCCGGTTGACCACGCACCTTCCCTGCGAGAGACGCTCGTCCGAAATCCACGAGCATCCGCTCCGTGCCCGCGGAAACTATCGACGCGTGAGCCGCCACTGACACGTCCAGCGCTCCGCATGCTGGCGCCGGTGCATTCGCCAACTGGGTAAGCCCATTAGAAAGATTTTGCATCACCAGGCGGGGCATGAGACTCCATGTGGAACGACGGCACCACCTTAGGGCCCGCCGCGGATCAAGTCGCGTGGTCATGTGGGGGTGATGGTGTAGTTCCAGTCGCCGTGCCAGTCGTGGCGGTGGAGGGGGATGGCGTCGAAGTCGGGGTCGCTGATCTTGACGCCGGTGGCGTACCAGTTGGGGTCGTAGGTGGCGGTCACGGCGAGCCCTGCTGTGGTCGTCGTGGC
>NZ_DATLXO010000094.1:0-8111 GCF_035575815.1 Iamia sp. | reverse complement strand
CCGAGCGGATAGGGAGGCCGTGGCCCGAGCGGCCCGGCGAGCGAAGCGAGCCAAGAGCGGGCAAGCACGGTTCTCTGGCCCTTCTCGGAGCCGCCAGGCGACGAGGAGCAAGCGAAGTGGTGACCTATCCGCTGAGGCTCTGAGCGCGTGATCGTGGCGACCGGCAGGCCCGGCGAGTTGGCCAGCCGGAGATCGGTCGTCACGAGCTCGGCGTCGAGGTGTTGAGTGACGACGACCTAGAGCGCATCTGCGACGGTCAGGTTGTGCCGCCGCCGCGCTTCGATCAGGAGCGGCCTGATGGACACGCGTCGCGCCGGCGCGGACAGGAGCCGGTCGATGGCGATCTGGATCCGGACAGGGTCGAACCGCGCGTTGATCTCGTGACGGCGGAGAACGGCTGCCGTCTCGGCGTAGTAGTGCTCGGGCACCCATGTCGTCGCACCCCGGGGATCTTCGCTTGGAGCTGCCGGCCGATTGGGGTTTGGACGGCGAGCTCAACCCCGGCCGATGCATCGAGGACGATGGTCGTCAACGTTCGTCGTACCCGCGGATCTCTCGGAGGGTCTCGGCCGCTCCGGCGTCGACATCGGTCGGTTCATCACTGGCGATGAGGTCGAGCCATTCATCGAAGTTGAGGGTTGGCTCGTCGTCGTCGATGACGACGAGTACCGGGTCGTTCGGCAACTGCTCGGCTCGTCGCGCCATGGCCGCAGCCTACGGGTTGGCAGCACGGACGGGCCATGGCTCCGAGGCGGGCGTCGGTGACCCGGCCACGGTGGCCGCACCAACAGGTGAACTCGATCGTGGCCGTCGACCCGTCGATGACCATGCGGCGGATCCGGCGGGTGCTCAACAGCACCTCGGCTCCCTCTGCGGTGCACCAGGCGCGGAACATCACGCCTCCTCGCACGGTCGGGGCGCCGAGGCGGCCAGGGAACTCGGGATGGGGGAGCGTCGGGCCGGGGCGATCTTCCGCTCGGGGCCGATCGACGGTCGCGAGGGGCGGCCCACTCGCGGGCCGAGAGCCCGGCCGAGGGTGCGATCGGCGGCGGTCCGCAGCACGCGACGCCGGCGGCCGCGATCGGGCGGATCCCACCAGGCCTGCTCGAGGGTCAGCGCGACCGGATCCCGGCGCCCGCGGAGGGCATACCAGTCGGGCACCCGGGCATGGTGGGGGACGGGCGAGCGGCGATGTGTCGAGGAGGCCATGGACCCATCGTCCGCCGAGCCCGCCGCCACGACGAGTGGCAGGACCGACCGTGACCAAAAGGTTCCTGCCAACCACCGTTCGACTCCCCCTGCCGAGCCCGCGCCGACGGCACGGGTGACCGCCGGTCAGTCCGCCCGGTCGCAGGCGAAGCGGTGCCGGTAGGTGGTGGGCGAGGTGCCCACCACTCGCGTGAAGTGGGTCCGCAGTCCGGCCGCGGTGGCGAAGCCGCAGGCCTGGGCGACCCGCTCGACCGGGAGGTCCGTGCTCTCGAGCAGCGACCGGGACCGGGCCACCCGCTGGGTGAGCAGCCACTGGAGCGGGGTCGTGCCGGTCACGGCGACGAAGCGTCGGGCAAACGTGCGGGGGCTGAGGGCGGCCTGGCGGGCGAGCTGGTCGACGGTGATGGTCTCATCCAGGTGCTCGGCCATCCACGCCAGGACCGGGCCGAGCGGATCATCCGCCGCACAGTCGGGCACCGGCGTCTGGACGAACTGCGCCTGGCCGCCGTCGCGGTGGGGCGGCACCACCATCCGCCGGGCCACGGTGTTGGCGGCCCGGGCGCCGAGGTCGGTGCGCACGAGGTGCAGGCACAGGTCGACGGCCGCCGCCGTGCCAGCCGAGGTGTACACCGGGTGGTC
This sequence comes from Iamia sp., assembly GCF_035575815.1. Lineage (NCBI taxonomy): Bacteria > Bacillati > Actinomycetota > Acidimicrobiia > Acidimicrobiales > Iamiaceae > Iamia > Iamia sp. The sequence goes on along the minus strand of NZ_DATLXO010000094.1, from coordinate 6,263 downwards.
GTCGACCCAGAGCACGCCCGGGTCGACGGTCACCCGCGGAAAGCGCCGGGCCAGCTCCTCGGCGTGCATCCAGTGGGTCGTGGCCCGCCGTCCGTCGAGCAGTCCTGCCGCCGCGAGGGTGAAGGCGCCGGTGCAGAGCGACACGACCCGGGCACCCCGGTCAAAGGCCTCGCGCACCGCGTCGGCGACCTCGTGCTCGATGAGCTGCTCGGTGCCGTCGACGGGCGTCGAGGACGCCGGCACGATCACCGTGTCGGCCGCCGCCACGATCTCCAGTCCGGCATCGGCGGTGATGGTGATGCCGTTGTCGGCCGGGACCGGTCCCGGCCGCCGCGAGGCCACGCGGTGGACGTAGGGCCACCCGTCGATCTCGGGCCGGAAGATGCCGAACACCTCGCAGGCGACGGCCAGCTCGAACATCGCGACCCGCGAGCCGATGACCGACACGACGGTGTGGAGGCGTCTCCGGCGGGGGACGGCAAGGCGGGTGGCCATGTGCGAAATCTAGGCGTGCGGGCCGATCCTGCCAACGACGTTCCCGCCACCGCGCGCACTGGACCTGCCATCGCGCCCGCACCGGCTGGGGGGTCTCGGGTCTCCCATGTCGGTTGACCGGGCGGTCAAGCGGTTCGGTACGTCGCGGCGATGTCCGACGTCGCGTCTGATCCCCGGTTCGAGTCCGTCGCTGCCCTTCGTGACGGCCTCCGCGGCCCGATCGGGCTCCGCGAGCTCACCACCGACAAGTACGTGGTCCGGCGCGAGGGCCGGATCCGGAGACTGACCGTGCGGTCTCGCGACTGCGTCAGGCGCGCCGGGATCTCGGGAGAACCTGGCCATGGTCGGTGTCGGTCCGTCGGACCCGCGCCGCCACCTGACGGCGTGACCGCTAGTCGGGAGGGCTGATGCCGAGCTGCTGGCGGGCCCGGGCCTCGAGGTCGGCCATCGAGCGGTCGCCGGCGATCAGGCGGTCCCGCAGCGGCCGCAGGTCGTAGAACAAGGTGCGGCGATCGGCGCTCACCAGAGGGTCGACCTGGGTGGCGGCGTCGAGGTCGGCTCGGATCTGCTCCCCACCGTCGTCGTAGCCGAACGTGTCGACCCACACGCCGGTGAAACCGGCACCGATCAACGCCGGCAGCGCTCCCGCCTTGTCCGGCCGGTCTCGCACCGCGAGCTGCCAGTCGCCGTCGGGTCGGCCCTTCATGGCCCCGTAGCTCCACCGGAGGTGACCTTCGGGCGTGTGGACGAAGCCGCGCAGATGGTCGTAGTCGACCATCCGCCCCGGAGGCGACTCCTCGGGGAACCGGACCACCGGGAGCTGGAAGATGGCCGTGCCGTTCGGCATCGCCTCGTCGATGGCGGCCACGTAGTCGGCATCTGCGACCCACTGTGCATCGTTGGCCTCGTAGTCGAGCCCGGCGACGTGGGCCCCGTCCCAGAGGACGAAGCCGACGAGCGGGATGACGAGCGCGGTCCCCACGACCTGGCGCACCCAGGCCCGGTCCCGCCCCGGCGTTCCGGCGATGCGGTCGCGCACCACGGCCCAGCCCCTCTCGAGCCACGTCAGGGCGTAGGCGAGAGAGGCGAAGGCGATCAGCAGCGACATGCGGTTCCAGACCCGCACCTGGCTGAAGCCGGCCAGCCCGAGGAGGATGGCCCCGCCGCTGACGGTGGCGACGAGGGTGGCCACGACCACCAGGAGCCCGATGTCGTCGCGCAGCGCAGCGCGGTCCCCGAGCGGGCGCAGGTCGCGGCGACGGGCGCCCCACCCCCGGGTGAGGGCGTGGCCCACGGCCCCGATGCACCCGGCGGCGCCGAGCAGCCCGATGGTCATGCCGGCCTCGCTGGGGATGGGCGAGGTGGAGCGGATGCGGGCCTCGGGCCGACCGATGGCCGGCCAGCGGTGCGACGGGTCCGGCAGCAGCATCGAGCTGATCTTCAGGCCGAACTGCTCCTGCTCGGTGACGGTCCGTCGCCCGGCCTCCTCGTTGGTGCCGTAGGCGGCGACGAACCGCAGCGTCGGGGAGAACATCACCACGAGCACGACGCCGATGGCCACGATGACCAGGCCGTGCACGACCAGGGTGGACAGCTCGCGGCGGCGCACCGAGGCGATGACGCCGGTGAGCGCCAGCAGGGTCAGGGTGAAGGCGGTGGTCATCGTCTCGGACCCGGCCAGCACCACGATCATCACCAGGGCGATGGCGATGCGCCCGACGCGCAGGTTGTGGCGAACGGACCAGAGCGCGTGCGTGCGCCGCGACCCGCGCCACGGCGGGTCGCCGTCGACGAGGAACCGCTCGCGCCAGTGGAGCACCCACATGATGAGCACCACCGCCAGCGGCACCCACCAGAACGACGTGCGGAACAGGTGGTACTGGCCGTGGCCGATGCGGAACGGCAGCCAGGTGAGGGCGGTCGAGGCGATCAGCGCCGGTCCCACGCCGAAGCGCAGGTGGCGCAGGGCCAGGAAGGCGGCGAGGGCGGCCACGCCGATGCCGATCAGGAAGTAGAGGTTCATCAGGAGCCCCGGGCTCTTGGTGAAGGTGCTGAGGCCGCGGATGATGAGCAGCTGCCACGTCTCGCCGCCATGGGGGAAGTCGTAGAGCTGCTGGCCGATCGGGTAGCCGAGGTCGGGGTTGGTGGTCCACCAGCCCTGGTCGGCGGTGTTCTTGACGAGGTTGGTGATCAGGCGGGCGTCGTCGGTCCCGTTGATCGGCACGCGGGGCGGGAGGTCCCACACCCGATAGGAGATGGCCCCCCACAACCAGGCCACGCCCGCCGCGAGCAGGCCCTCGAACCCGAGGCGGCGCCAACGCACCGGGAAGAGTCGATCGCGCCGGCCCGGGTCCGCGGCCGCGCCGGGCCTCTCGTCGGCCTCGGCCCGCGCCTCAGCTGCGGCCTCGGCCCGGGCCTCCTCCTCGGGCTTCACCGTCGTCGCGGCCTCCGCCTCGGTGGCGGGCCTCACCGTCGTCGCGGCCTCCGCCTCGGTGTCAGCCGCGGTCACGTGTCTCACCACCCTGGTCGGCGGTCGGGGCCTCCGGCGCGACGTCGCCGGTCGCCTCGGCCCGGTCGAGGGCGTCGGCCGTGGCCCGCTGGAGGCGGTTGACCTGGTCGGTGATCGGCATGAGCTCCCACGCGATGACCCGGTGGATGAGCCGTTTGACCACGCTGACCCCGGGGCGGGCCGACACGGGCGCCGCGGCCCGCAGGGGAGAGACCCGTCGCACCGATGCGGACAGCGCCGGGGTGGCGCCCCCGGCGCTCCAGGTGCGGGCCGAGGGGACACCGCCGCGCGCCGCGGTGGCCCGGGCCTCGATCTCGGCCTGGATGACGCCCCGATTGACCGTGGACCCCTCGGTGTCGTCGCCGGTCCCGACCGGCCACATCGCCAGGGGCGCCGTCTCGGCGGCGCGTCCGACCGCCGCGCCCAGGGCCCGCGCCAGCCCGGCGTTGTCGTCGACGAGCACGGCGCCGGCCATGGCCTCGACCTGGTGAGCCAACCCACCCACGCGCGTGGCGATCACCGGTCGGTCGAGCAGGGCGGCCCGCTCGGCCACACTCGATGACCAGATGTGGCGGTAGGGGAGCACAACGGTGTCCGAGGCGACGATCCACCGGTCGAACATCTCGTCGCTCACGAACCCGAGGTGGAGCGCCACGCCCGGCTCTCGCGCCGCGATGGCCCGCAGCTCGGTCACGTGGTCGCGGGTGGCCTGATCGGTGACGCGAGCCGAGCCGACGATGTCGAGCCGCGCGCCCCGGGAGCCGAGCCCCGCGAAGGCGCGGGCGGCGCGGTCGAAGCCCTTGTGGGGCTGGACGAACCCGATGCAGAGGAAGACGTGCTCGTCACCGTCGATGCCGAGCGAGGACCGGGCCCGCTCGCGATCCGCCGTGGTGCGAGCGGTGAAGTCGGCGCCGTGGTCCACCAACCGGACCCGGTCGACGGGCATGCCGAAGCCGTCGACGAGGTGATCGCGCTGCTCGCCGGAGTGCACGGTGACGAGGTCCGCTCCCCGCAACATGAACCGGCTCGCCCGCGCCGTGGGGTCCGACGGATCGGCCCAGCGGTGGTCGATCTCGTGCAGCCGCAGCTCGACGTGGCGGAGGCGCCGGAAGGCGAGGCCGTAGGAGAGGCCGGTCGAGACCCGTGCGCCGGCGGTGGGGGGCAGGTGGTAGACGACGTCGGGGTGGAAGTGCACGATCACCCGGTCGAACCGGGCGCCGAGGCGCGCCACGGTGGCGGCGCCGGCGGGGCCTCGAAGCTCCGCGTGGTGGTGCGCGGCCGACGGGACGGGCGAGAGGACCTCGACGTCGTGGCCGGCGCGACGCAGGTTGCGGACCTGTTGCACGGCATAGGCGCCGATGCCGTCGCGCACCGGCGGGTACGGCGCCACGACGAGCACCCGATGGGGGATGTCGGGAGCCTGGCGGGGCCTCATTGCGGGAACCACTCCTCCAGCGTCTCCTCCATGCGGTCGAGGGTGCCCGGCCAGGTGTAGTGCTCGAGCACGTAGTCCCGTCCCGATCGGGCCAGGGCGGCGGCCGCCTCAGGGGCCTCGGCCACGAACCGCAGGGCCTGCTCGAGCTCCTCGGGGTCGTCGTAGGTCAACCCCGCCCCCGAGCGCTCGATGTGCCAGCGGACGACCTCACCGGCGCCGTTGGCGATGACGGGCGTGCCCGCCAGCCAGGCCTCCATCACGGTGCGCGAGAAGCTCTCGAGGGCCGAGGGCTGCACGTAGGCCGAGGCCGCGGCCATGGCGTCGTCGCGGGTCCGGTCGTCGATGAAGCCCAGGTCGATGACCCGGCCGGGCAGGTCGGGGGGCAGGTGCACCTCGCCCACCCCGAAGGTCACCAGGGTGAGGTCGAGGTCCTCCTTGCGCACCGCGTCGCAGAAGCCGCCGAGGAGCCCCTCCCACCCCTTGGCCCCCTCGCGGCGGCCGCAGTAGAGCACGAAGGGCCGGCGGCCGAGCTCGTAGCGTGTCCGGAACCCGTCGGGGTCGTAGCGCTCGGGCACGTCGACGCCCTCGCCCACGATGCGGGTCTGGGCCGGCGCAACGCTCACCCTCTGGTAGAGGTCGAGCTCGGGCCCGGTCTGTAGCCACACCCCGGCTGAGCCGGTCAGGACCGGCTCGAAGAGCTCCATGCGGGCGTAGGGCTCGTCGTGCAGGCAGGGACGCAGGACGGTCCGCTCCGGGGCCACGCCGGCCGCCGCGAAGGTGGTCCAGAAGGGATAGGGCGAGACGACGATGGCCCGGTAGCAGTCCGAGGCGTCGAGCAGGTGGTGGAACAGCTCGGGGACCCGGGGTCCGTCGTTCATCCAGGCCTCCTGCTCGGCGAGGGTCGGCACCTCCCCGGCCGCCAGGGCGGCCTCGACCCGGGCCCGGGTCTCGCCGTCGGTGTCGAGAACGATCGGGAAGCGACGCACGGTCACCGTGGCGCCGCCGTCCGTGCGGTCGACCGACTCGCCCGCCCGCTCGACATTGGCCCAGGTGTAGTGGTCCCGGGCGCAGGTGGTGAGGACCTCGACCTGCCACCCCCGGTCGGCCAGGCCGTGGGCGACCCTGCGGATCACGGCCTCGGCGCCCCCGACGACGTCGGGCCCGTAGCGCGGCGGGACGAGGGCGATGCGACGGGCGACCACGACCTGCGAACACTAGGGGCTGACCACCGACCTGCCAGACTCGCCCCGTGGACGTCTTGGTCTGCGCCACCCAGGTGCCGCACATGCGGGGCGGCCTCGAGCAGCTCGTCGAGGGGCTCACCGGGGCCCTCGAGGCCGCCGGTCACCGCGCCGAGGTGGTCCGCCTGCCAGCGGCCTGGGACCGCGAGCGCCTGCTCGACGCGCCCACCGCCTGGCGGTCGGTGCCCCTCGACGCGGATGTGGTGATCCCGGTCAACTTCCCGGCCTACTTCGCCCGCCACCCCCGCAAGGTGGTGTGGCTGGCCCACCAGCACCGCGCCGCGTATGACGGCATCGACCAGCCGTGGTCCGACATCGGCCTCGACGACGCCGGGCTCGAGGTGCAGCGCCAGCTCACCGAGTGGGACACCCGGGCCCTGGGCGAGGCCGTCGCCCGCTTCACCATCTCGGGCGTCGTGACGAACCGCATGGCCCGCTACTGCGGCCTGGACAGCGAACCCCTCTACCACCCCCCGCCGTTGGCCGATCGCATCGAGCCGACCCCGCTCGGTGAGCGCATCGTGAGCATCGGTCGCCTCGAGGCCAACAAGCGCCCCGGCCTGCTGATCGACGCCCTCGGCGC